>NZ_CP086106.1:0-275000 GCF_016765655.2 Skermanella mucosa | reverse complement strand
CATCCTGATGAAGTCGGGCCTGGACCACCCGCTCCTCGGCCGTCGCCTGCACGAGCAGACGTCCGTCGATGCGCTGGTGTATCTCGACGGCGTGGATAATTTCCAGGGCAGCACGTCGATCACCGGGCACGGCTACATGCTCTATGACGGGCCTCACCGGTCGCGGCACGGGGCCTGCCTGATAGAGAGCTGGAACCGTCCCGAATTCCGCAACGAGCCCGGCCGCTGGCGGCAGATCCAGCTCCTGAAATGCATCGTCGAGGACCTGCCGCAGGAACGCAACCGCGTCGCCCTCTCGCACGAGCACCCGGACAAACCCGTCCTTCATTTCGAAGCGCGGAGCGATTACGCGACGCGGGGCGTCGCCGCCCTGGACGAGGCGCTGCCCAGGATTCTGGCAAAGCTGCCGGTCGAGCGCGTGGAAATCAAGCGGTCCGTCAATGTCACGGAGGCGCATGTCCTTGGCACCACGGTCATGGGCGACGACCCGTCCGACAGCGTCATCGACGGCGGTCTGGTGCATCATCAGGTCCGCAACCTGATGGTCATGGGAAGCGGGGCGTTCCCGACCGGCGCCCCCGCCAACCCGTCCCTCACCATCAGCGCGCTGGCGCTGCGCGCCGCCGAACACCAGCATCGCCCCGGAGGGCGCTCCTCATGATGCGGCTATCCCGAAGGACCCTGCTCGTCGGAGGCGGAGCCGTCGTCGCCGTCACCGGCTTGGTCGGCGGCGTCTTGGCGAAGAACATCGACCCTGCGGAAGCCCTGATCCGCGCCGTGCTCCGGGACCGCTTCCCGGAAATCCAGGTGACCGAGGAGGATCTCAGTCGTTTCGCGTCGGATTACCTCACCCACAAGGTAGCCCCGGAGGAGGTCTGGTTGCTGCGCCTGGCGGGATCGATGCCCGGCGTAAGCTTGAGCCACCAGCTGAGGGATCGCCTTCCGGGCGGCGTGCGAGACAAGCTCGCGGCGTTCGAGAACAGCGTCATGAACATGTTCCTGCTGTCGACCGACTTCTTCCTGCGCGGACCCGAATCCGGGCCGGTCGTGAGCTACGTCGCCTACGCCGATCCCCTGGTGAATCCCTGCATGAATCCCCTGGCCCGCTTCGACGCCTGAAGGCCGGCCCGGGCCATTTCACGACCGAGCTTGCGCCGATCCGGTCAGCGCATGTCGCCGACCATCAGAACCCTTTTTCTTTCGAGGAAGGCCAAATCGTCGAGTTTCGTCACGGAGGTGGCGTAGCGGTGGGTCCGGAGAGCCGACGCCGCGCAATTCGCCTCCTCCGCGGAACACCATTCCGCCCGGCGTAGCTCGATCAGTTTCGCCGCATGCTCGTTTCGAAGGTAAAGGCGCGTGCGGTCTATGATCACCGGCTGATAATTGTCGCGGAACTCCGGGATCGTGTAGATCTTCGAGTTCACTCCCCAGTGCTGATGAACCTCGATCGCATCCGGCCTCTCCTCGGCCAGGATGGCCGGCAGGGCCCCGTAACCATGCTTGGCCAGCTTGCGGCTCGCCAGGAGGCCGAGGTCGACGACGCGGATCCGATCGCAGCACAGAGCGAGACCGCCGACGTCGGGGGTGGCGAAGGTGATCGTGTCCTTGCCGACCAGCTGCCTCAGACGATCTACCGCGAGCCCCGTCCTGCGATAGGTCTCGGGTGTCGTGCCGTAGACTTCCGCGACCTCGCCGCCGCCGCTGGACAGTGTCCGTGCCATCTGGGCGATCGGCTGCCTGGCGCTGACGACCCAGCTGAACAGGACCGTGACGGCGCACACCGCGACCAGGAGCGGGCGCGCGGACGCCGCCCGGGCCGACTCCGCCAGCCTGTCGTAGACGAGCCCGAAGATGAGCAGGACGAAAGGCAGGGCGAGGAACTGCATCCGGCCCACATAGCCCCAGTTCTTCCCGATCAGGACGGCGAACAACACGACGGCGGCGACAGGAGCCGCGAGGGCCAGCACGTCGTTCCGGACGGCCCCGAGGGCGGAAAGCCGGTCGGACAGCCTGTTCCACGGGACGAGGAGGAGTGCCGATACCGCCAGGACAAGCGGCAGGAGCGTCGCGGTGATCTCGACCGCGGCGATCAGGCGGAGCTTGACGCCCTGAAGGCCCGACAGGCTGTAGGGCACGTGCATCTTGGCATGGACGGGATTCGGGAAGATGTCCCCGAAGACCATGTATCTCGCGGTCTCGTGCAGGGCGACGACCGCCATGCCGGCGGCGGCCAGCAGGACGAAGCTCCGGTACCGCCCGCGGAAGAGGAGCGGCGTCAGCAGCGCCGCGTAGTAGATCATCGCCTCGAAGCGGACCGTCAGGAAGACGACGATGGCCACGGCCAGGAGCAGACGGTTCTCCCGGACGTACAGCGCATGGTACAGGGCAAGCCCCGCAGCCGTCAGCAGCGTCATCTCCATGCCGTTCGACACTTCCGACACCGCCGGCCCGAACAGGGAGAAGACGAGGAGGATCGCCAGAGTGGTCCGGGAACGCAGGCCGAGGTCCCGGGCGATCAGCCAGACGAAGACGGTGGCGATGCCGAGGCATATGCCGGCCGCCACCTGCGAGGCATGAATCGCCCCTTCGAAGCCGGGCCGGAAAAGCGCTATGACGGCGTTGATCAGGAACCATGCGGTCGAGGAGTATCCCTCGACCTGTTCCGACACGGGCGTGAGCGCGATCAGGCCGCTTTCCGCGAAAGTGCGCGAGAAGGCGAGCGTGATCGCCCCGTCATCCCAGGCATGGACCCCGACCAGTCGGGTGATCAGCGCGATCATGACGATCTGCACCCCGAGCGCCAGTGCCAGGGGGGCGAACGGCGACCGCGCCATGACGCTCTCTCGGGTCATGATCGTCGGCGCCAGGGGACCAGTCCGCATTGCCGTCTCGCAGTTGCGTCAGACGGGCGATCCTAAGCGGAATGTCGGGAATCGGTCGCCATGAATCGGGATATGCGCCGAACTCGCCAGGATTAAGCAGCCCGTCGCGATCAGCGCTGTTCCTGTAGCGAAGGGTGAGGACCCAACCCCTTGGAGCCGATTTTCCGGGCTTCAGGCGGCGATCTGGTTGATGCCGCGGCACCGCGCCTCGAACGCGTCGGAGATGAACTCCGGCCGCTTGTAGTAGCCTTTGATCCAGCTCGCCAGCATGCAGAGTTCCTCAAGCTTCACGATCTCGTCGAGCGTGCCGTCGGGAAAGCTGATCTGGAAGCTCTCGGCGATGAACTCCAGCACCTGTTCGACCTGCTCGATGGTGAGCCCCATGTCGGTCTCGAGGGTGGCGGTCCGAACCAGGATCTTCTCGTCGATGCCGAACTCGTCCCGGATCAGCTTCACGATCCAGCGGAACATGTTCATCCAATTCTTGACGTCTTCGGTGGATCTTGACATGGGTTCCATCAACCCACGCCGGGACAGCGGGGCCTCGTTCGGATCGAATTGCCGTCAGATTAGCGCAATTCCGTTAAAAAAAGTTGTCAGCCCGCTCGCACGAAAGCAGTAAAGGCGCTAGGCGTAAGGTCAGGGAATCCAGCCGGTAAGGCGCCACCACAGGAAATTCAACGGCGTGAGCACGGCCAGGGTGACCAGCGCCAGCGGGATCGACAGGCGGAGCGCCTCGGCGATCCGGACGTTGCCGAGTTGGAGGGCCACCACCAGCGGCGGCACCTGGTAGGGAAAGAAGACGACGGAGAAGCCCACCACCTGCGTCATGATGACAGTGACCAGGGGCCAGCCCGTCGCACCCGCCAGTTCGCCCGCCAGGGGCGACAGGATCGCGGGAAGGCCGGGCATGGTCGAAACGACGCCCAGCGCCGCCGCGGCCCCTACCAGGGACGCGAAGTTGAGCGCATCCGCCCCGGGTTCCAGCGGAATGATCCCGAGCAGCCCGGCGCTGAGCACCGCGCCCAGGCCGCTGTGGGTGACCAGGGACGCCATTCCCAGCACGCCGGCCACATAGATCAGCGAGGCGAAATTGACCGAGCGGCTGAACTCCGCCGCCGGCACCAGGCCGCTGACCGGCATCAGGCAGACCAGCGCCGCCGCCAGCCCGACCCAGGCGGGGGAGATCCCGTGGAGGAAATCGGTCGTCCAGAACCCCAGTGTCACCACCAGGATGACCGCCAGGCGGCGCTCCGCCGACGACAGCGGCCGGCTCTCCTCCCGCCCGGCCACGGGGTCCGGCCGGTCGGGGAACAGCCGGCACAGCAGGGCCACCAGCACGACGCCCTTCAGCAGCCCGGTCACCGGCATGTGGAGCCACAGATAGCCGCCATAGGTCAGGGTCACCCCGAAGACCGTCTCGACCGTGCCGGCCATCACCATGTTGGGAACGTTCGCCGGCAGGATCGCCGCCGGGATCATGTAGGTGCCGAACGCCGCGGCCAGCACCATGGCGGTCCGGCCGCGCCGCCCCGGGCCGAACCCGACGCGGTCGGCCAGGGCCAGGACGATCGGCAGCAGCAGGACGACCCGGCCCATGGTGGAGGGCATCAGGAAGGCGATGCCGCCGGAGATCGCGACCACTCCCGCGATCAGGCGCGGATAGGACGAGGCCAGCGCATCGACCAGCGTCCTGGCCAGCCGTTCGCCCAGGCCGGTCCGGGTGACCGCGACACCGACCACGAGGCCGCCGAACACCAGCCACCAGGCGGTCGACTGGAAACCGGCGAAGATCACGTCCGGCGGCGCGATCCGCGCCAGCATCGCCAGCGTGAAGAATATCAGGGCGGTCACGAATTCCGGCACGACGCCGGTGGCCCACAGCCCGACGGTGAGCACCACCAGCCCGGCCGCCCGCCCGGCAGGCGGTTCCAGGCCGAGCAGGGCCGGCATCAGGACCGGCACCGCGGCGAGGATCGCGGCGGCGGCCGCCAGGACGGGCGCGACGGGCAGCGGCCGGCGGACCCGGCCGGAGGCGAGGACGCTCAGGATGCGGCCCCCGCCATGGCGCGGCCGACCTTGGAGGCGTTGGGCCGGTCGAGCTGTTCGGAGATCCACACGCCGGCAGCGGCGACCCGGTCCAGATCGACGTCCGTTTCGATACCGAGACCGTTCAGCATGTAGAGCACGTCCTCCGTCGCCACGTTGCCGGCCGCCCCCTTGGCGTAGGGGCAGCCGCCCAGCCCCGCGACCGAGCTGTCGATCACGCCGATCCCGGCCTCCAGGGTCGCCAGGATGTTGGCGAGCGCCTGGCCGTAGGTGTCGTGGAAATGGACCGCCAGCCGGTCGATCGGCACCGCCTGCACGACGGTGTCGATCAGGTCGCGGGCCTGCCCCGGCGTTCCGACGCCGACCGTGTCGCCCAGCGAGACCTCGTAGCAGCCGAGCTTCATCATGCGCTCGGCGACGTCGGCCACGGTGCCGGGCTCGACCGGCCCCTCGTAGGGGCAGCCGAGCACGCAGCTGACATATCCCCGGACGCGGATGCCGTGGCCCAGCGCGGTCTCCACGACCGGCCGGAAGCGCTCGAAGCTTTCCTCTATCGAGCAGTTGATGTTCTGGCGGCTGAACGACTCGGACGCGGCGCCGAAGATCGCGATCTCGTCCACGCTGGCGGCGATCGCCGCCTCCAGGCCCTTGGCGTTGGGCACCAGCACCGGATAGGAGACGCCGGCGCGGCGATGGATGCCGGCCAGCACCTCGGCGGTGTCGGCCATCTGCGGAACCCATTTGGGAGAGACGAAGGCACCGGATTCCACGACCGGCAGGCCGGCCTCGGTCAGGCGGTCGATCAGCTCGATCTTCACCGCCGCCGGAACGATCCGCTTCTCGTTCTGAAGGCCATCGCGCGGGCCGACCTCGACGATCTTGATCTGGCTCTTCAGCCCGGTGAAGGAGCCGGTCGTTGGATTTGCCATTTCAGGCCTCCGTCATGGCGAATGCGACGGGGAGCTGGCGCCCCGACCCGCGATTGATGGTTCCGGCAGTGAAACAGATATCCGCCGCCCTGGGTATCGGCCGCATGCGCACTTCCCTGGCGTCAATCACCGTGCCGGTCGTTCCGGTGGCTGATGATCGCGCTGAAGCCGAACAGCAGCAGCAGGATGCCCAGCAGGATCTCGGCCGCGGTGATCAGGCGGGAGAGGCCGGTATGCGGCTGGATATCGCCGTAACCCACGGTGCTGAGCGTGACCAGGGAAAAGTAGAGGCTCTCCGGAAAGGTGATGTCCCGGGGCCTGCCGTCGATCAGGAAGTTGGGCGGATCGGTGAAGCGGTCGAGGATGGTGTAGAGCGACGCGAAGACGATCACCAGCAGCGAATAGAAAGTCAGGAAGGCGAAGGCCGGAACCACCAGCTTCGCGGCGGCCTGGAAGAATCCTTCGAACAGCAGCCCGGTGTCCAGCAGGAAGATCGCGATGTCGCGGCTGACGAACAGGACGATCAGCGAGATCGCCGCCATGGCCAGGAGGAACAGCTCGGTAACCGCCAGCGGGGTGATGTCGTGGGAGGGGGTGAGGAAGGTCAGCGCGCCGATCGCGAAGACCGGCAGCAGCCACAGGAAGACGTGGTCGAACCGGCGGCCCGCGCGGAGCACGTCGGTCAGCACGATAGCCCGGATCGTATGGCGCTTCCACCAGGCGCCGCCGACGAAGGCGGCCAGCGGCATGACGAAGCCCCAGGCCTGCACCATCGGCGTCACCGCCTTGAAGTTCCCCTCGACGAACAGGACGAAGATCGAGGCGTAGATGCCGATGAAATTGGCCAGCGCGATGGTGAAGAACTCGCCGCCGGGGAACAGCCGATGGAAGATGTAGACCACCACCGCGACCGACGCGAGCAGCACGAAGGCAAGGTCGCCGGCCACCGTCTTGATCGACAGGGAGATCAGGGCCAGCAGCACGCCGGTGAACACGACCGCGCTGAGGCCGCCATGAAACCGGCTGCGCCTCAAGGAACGTTTCGAGGGCGGTGCTTCCGGATGATCTGGCATGGGAGGTCCGCCTGCTCGAAATCCCTTCTGCCGGGGCACGCCGCCGGACCAGGGATGTTTCCCGTCGCGACAATTCCTATACGTATCAAGTTGCCGGGTCCAGTGCGGCACCGTGTCCGGAACCGCCTCGCCCCACTCCTGTTGGGTGCTTCTACCGGGTAGGGCAATGCGGAATCGCCCCGCCCCAGTGACAGAGGACACCATGCTGAACCACTTGAGCATCGATCAGATCAAGCAGATCGCGGAGCTTTCCAACGAGTGCCGGGCGATCCGCGACCTTATCCTGAACAAGACGTACCAGACCGACGTCGACGAGGTGCCCCGCGCCAGGGGCGAGCGCAACCCAAGCTCGTTCGACAGCCTGGAAGTGGTCGAGGCGGCGGACGACAGCGGCAAGTACCAGCGGCTGCGCGGCATGATCGCCGACCTGCCGCAGGATGCCCAGATCGAGCTCCGGGCGGTGATGTGGGTCGGCCGCGGCGATTTCGCGGCCGGCGAATGGGACAAGGCGATGGCCCGGGCCGACGGCAGCGCCAGCGAGACGGCGATCGACACCATGGCGGAGAAGGCCGACCTGCACGACTACCTGATGAAGGGCCTGTACAAGCTCAACCTGCTCTGATTCCCGCGATGCCGCTGGCGCGCGGCGACTACCAGCCGCCGCGCGCCAGCCATTGCTCGACATGGTGGAGCCGGTCGGCGCCCCAGAACGCCTCTCCGTCCACGATGAAGAAGGGGGCGCCGAACACGCCGCGGCGGATCGCCTCGTCGGTTTCCGCCCGCAGCCGGTCCTTCACCACGGGGTCCTGGACCCCGGCCGCCAAGTCGGCGGCGGCGATCCCCAGCGGCTCCGCGGCCTCGGCCACCTGCTCGGCCGTGGTCATATCCCGCCCCTCGCCCCAGTGGGCGTGATAGACCGCCTTGGCGAGGTCGCGGGCCTTGGCCGGATCCCGGCCTTCGAGCCACCAGTAGGCCCGCGACGCCGCCAGCCCGTTGAGCGGCACCTTGGCCGGCATGGTCAGCGGCACGCCCAGCAGCCGGGCGAATCGCGGCGCGTCGTGGGACAGGTAGTCGCCGCGCAGCGGCTGCTCCATCACCGGCTTCATGCCGCTGACCTTGAACACCGCCCCCAGCAGGATGGGGCACCAGCGCACCGCGCGGCCATGGCGCTCCGCGATCCCGTCGATCTGGGTGGCCGCGAGATAGCCGTAGGGCGAGGCGAAGTCGAAATAGAAGTCGATCGGTGCGGTCATCGGCGTGTTTTCCCCCTGGTTTTCCGAACACCCTATCGGGCGCGGCTGGCCGGGACAAGCGCGCTAGACCGGCTTGACCTTGGCGTCGAACGAGTAGCCGAGGCCGCGTTCGGTCCGGATGATCTGGGGTTCCTTGGGGTTCGCCTCGATCTTGCGGCGCAGGCGCAGGATCAGGACGTCGATGCTCCGGTCGAACACCTCCGCCCCGTCGATCCGGGTCAGGTCCAGCAGCTGGTCGCGCGACAGCACCCGCTGGGGCTGCTTCACGAAGGCCGCCAGCAGGGCGAATTCGGCCTTGGTCAGGTCCACGTCGCGGTTGTCGGGCGACGTCAGCCGCTGGGATGTCAGGTCGAACCGCCAGCCCGCGAAGCTGACGGAAGCCCGCAGCCCGTCCGTGCCGCGCGCGGCCCCCTCCCCGACCCGGCGCAGCACGGCCTTGATGCGGGCCAGCAGCTCGCGCGGGTCGAACGGCTTGGTCAGGTAATCGTCGGCCCCCAGTTCCAGCCCGACGATCCGGTCGACCGCCTCCACCTTGCCGGACAGGATGATGACCGGAAGCTGGCTGTCCGCCCGCAGCTGCCGGACCAGCGCCAGCCCGTCGCCGTCGGGAAGCCTGAGGTCGAGCAGGATCAGGTCGACCGGCTCCGCCGCCAGCGCCTGTTCCATGGCGGCCCCGGTCGCCGCCAGCGATACCCGGAAGCCCTCGCGAGTCAGGTACTCGGAGAGCATGTCCTGGACCTGTTCGTCGTCATCGACCGCAAGAATATGTGTCACGATACCCGGCCCGGATTGACGATGCTTCCAGGCCGCGGGAAAAGTCCCGGGCCCATTCTCCAAAAGAGATAGGGCAATATGAGATCGACACGCAATGGCGGTCGAGCCCGGGAGCATGCGTCTTTTTGGATCGGGCGATTCTCGGTCGGGCGATCAGCCTTCGGCGGCGATCTGCCGGCCGATGATCAGCCGCTGGATGTCGCTGGTCCCCTCGTAGATCTGGCAGACCCGGACGTCGCGATAGATCCGCTCGACCGGGAAATCCTCCAGGTAACCGTAGCCGCCGTGGATCTGGATCGCGTCCGAACAGACCCGCTCGGCCATCTCGGAAGCGTAGAGCTTCGCCATGGCGGCCTCCTTCAGGCACGGGATGCCTGCGTCGCGCAGGGCCGCCGCGTGCAGCACGAGCTGGTGCGCCGCCTCGATCCGGGTGGCCATGTCGGCCAGGCGGAACGACACGGCCTGGTGCTCGATGATCGGCACCCCCATGCTGCGCCGCTCCTTGGCATAGGCCAGGGCGTGGCGGTAGGCGGCGCGGGCCATGCCGACGGACTGGGCGGCGATGCCGATGCGCCCGCCCTCCAGGTTGGCGAGCGCGATGCCGTAGCCCCGGCCTTCCTCTCCCAGCATCAGGTCCGGGGTCAGGCGGCAGCCGTCCAGCACGATCTGCGCCGTGTCGGAGCAGCGCTGGCCGAGCTTGTGCTCGATCCGGGCGACATTGTAGCCGGGCGTGTCGGTCGGCACGATGAAGGCGCTGATGCCCCGCTTGCCCGCGGCGGGATCGGTCACGGCGAAGACGATCGCGACTCCGCCGTTCCGCCCGTTGGTGATGAACTGCTTGGTGCCGTCCAGGACCCAGTGGTTGCCGTCCCGCCGCGCCCGGGTGCGGATCGCCGCGGCGTCGGACCCGGCCTCCGGCTCGGTCAGGCAGAAGGCGCCCAGCATCTCGCCGCGCGCCATCGGGCGCAGGAACCGCTCCTTCTGGTCGGGCGTGCCGAACTTCAGGATTGGCATGCAGCCGACCGAGTTGTGGACGCTCATGATGGTGGACACGGCGCCGTCGCCGCCGGCGATCTCCTCCAGCGCCAGCGCGTAGGAGACATAGTCGGAGCCGGCGCCGTCCCACTCCTCCGGCACGACCATGCCGAGCAGGCCCAGCCCGCCCATCTCGGCGAGCGCTTCCGCCGGGAAGCGGGAGGTGCGGTCCCATTCCGCCGCGAAGGGGGCCAGACGCTCGGCCGCGAACTGGCGCGCCATGTCGCGCACCATGGCCTGTTCCTCGGTGATCAGCATGCTTCCCGCTCCACTCCCTACCCTTTGTCGGTGACGCGGCGCGCGGTCACCTCTATTTCGATCTTCATGCGGGGATCGATCAGGCCGCAGACCACGCAGGTGGCCGCCGGCCGGATCTCCCCGAACACGTCGCCCAGCACGGGATGGAGTTCGTCCCAATAGGACGCGTCGGTGATGTAGTAGCGCGCCCGCACCACGTCCTCCAGGCCGGCGCCGGCTTCGGCCAGCGCCGCCGCGATGGTGCGGAAAGTCTGGCGCGCCTGCTCCGCCACATCGTCGGAAATAGTGCCGGCGGCATAGTCGAACCCGGTGGTGCCGGCGACGAAGATCCAGTCGCCGTCAACCACCGCACGCGAGTAGCCGGCGATCCGCTCGAACTCCGAGCCGCCGGAAATCAGCCTGCGCGCTGTCATCGCTTCACCGCCTTCCGTCAATTCAGCCGTTCGACCGCCATGGCCGTGGCCTCGCCGCCGCCGATGCACAGCGACGCGACGCCGCGCCGCAGGCCGTGCTTCTCCAGTGCCGCCAGCAGCGTCACCAGGATGCGGGCGCCCGACGCCCCGATCGGGTGTCCCAGCGCGCAGGCGCCGCCATGGATGTTGACCTTGTCGTGGGGCAGGTCCAGCTCGCGCATCGCCGCCATGGCGACCACGGCGAAGGCCTCGTTGACCTCGAACAGGTCGACGTCGCGGGCTTGCCAACCGACCCGGTCGAACAGCTTGCGCATGGCGCCGACCGGCGCCGTGGTGAACCAGCCCGGCGCCTGGGCGTGGGTCGCGTGGCCGACGATCGCGGCCAGCGGCGCGATGCCGCGGCGTTCCGCCTCCGACCGGCGCATCAGCACCAGGGCCGCGGCACCGTCGGAGATCGAGCTGGAATTGGCGGCGGTCACCGTGCCGTCCGGGCGGAAAGCCGGCTTCAGGGTGCCGATCTTGTCCGGCACCGCCTTGCCCGGCTGCTCGTCGCGGCTCACCACCGCCTCGCCCTTGCGGGTCCGGACGGCCTGGGGCGCTATCTCGGCGTCGAAGGTGCCGTCCTCGACCGCCGTGCGGGCGCGGGTCAGCGAGGCGACCGCGTAGGCGTCCTGGGCTTCGCGGGTGAACTGGTAGTGCTGGGCGCAGTCCTCCGCGAAGGTGCCCATCAGGCGGCCCTTGTCGTAGGCGTCCTCCAACCCGTCCAGGAACATGTGGTCGAGCACCCGGCCATGGCCCATGCGGTAGCCGCCCCGGGCCCGGTCGAGCAGGTAGGGGGCGTTTGTCATGCTCTCCATGCCGCCCGCCACCATCACCGCATTGGTGCCGGCGGCGATCAGGTCATGGGCCATCATGGCCGCCTTCATGCCCGACCCGCACATCTTGTTGATGGTGGTGCAGCCGACCGACTCGGGAATGCCGGCGCCGAGCGACGCCTGGCGGGCCGGCGCCTGGCCCAGCCCGGCCGGCAGCACGCAGCCCATGATGACTTCGTCGACCTGGTCCGATGCCAGCCCGGCGCGCTCCACGGCGGCGCGGATCGCGGTGGCGCCCAGTTCGGGCGCCGTCGCGGTGGCGAGGTCGCCCTGGAAACCGCCCATCGGCGTGCGCACGGCGGCGGCGATGACGATCGGGTCGTCGGCCGGATATCGGCTGGTCATGGGAGTCCCCCTCGGTTGTTCGCTCCGGCTGTTCCGCCGGTCAGGCCCCGATGTGACCCGACTGGCCGCCTCCGCGCAAGCGATCGATGAGGGGAACCCGCCGCTACTTGAGGCGCGGCACCGGGACCGAGGCGCCGCCGCCCCCCGGCGCGAGCTTGGTCTGGATCGGCGAGACCACCACGTCGATGTCGGTCCGCTTGGTGTCGTCCTTCTGGATGCTGATCCGGATGGTCGCCACGCGCTGGTCGCGCACGAAGGAGATCGAGGTGCGGCGGGCGCGGACGATGGCGGTTTCCGCCCAGCCCATCTTGGGCATCTCGGTCCGGTAGAACTGGGTCACCTGGATGACGGAATAGGGGGCGTTCAGGATGACCTGGCCGGTCCAGTCGTCGTCGTTGCCGACCAGGACCGTGTCGTCGATCGCGAAACTGCTGCTCGGCGGGACCGGGAGCTGGGGAATCGTCAGCACGTCGGGGGGAATGCCAGGGGCGCCGTTGCCGGGAGCGTTGGAACCGGATGCCGGCGGCAGGGGCTGCGCCACGGCCGGGACCGCCGCCGGACCGGCAAGCCCGGCGAACAGCAGGAAAAGCAACGGGGCGGCGACCGCCGCCCGGCCTTGACGAGCCATGCTATACCTCAACAAATCTAAACCGTGCGGTCCTGTTTCGACCAAAAAATCACGACATGAATCCTGACGGTGGAAACCCGCCATCCATCAGCGACCAATAAGGCTCATAAATCACAAAAATTCTCCTAATATGCAAGGCTTAGGGGCCATCCTTCAGACCGGACACCGGCATCGCCGGATCGGCCGGACCTGGGAGCCCCGCCGAAAGTCATATGACTTATTGCCGGTTTAAAAGCATGACGAAATTCTGTTAAGAAATGCTCACACCAAACGGACTGCTTGATTAAAAGCGGCCATCGAACAGGGAAGAAACGCTCTCAAAAGGAGCTTGAGACTAGATCAGACGATCCAAAAGAAGATCGTTCCAGAAAGTCCAAGATTAGGCCTCGGCAGCGCCGGGGCTTTTTTATTGCCGAATTCCTGCCCCGCTTTCCTGCCGCAGACGGCATATCCCGATCTTTTGCCTTGCAGCATCGTCACCGGCAGACGCGCCAGCGCCCCATGTCCAGGTGGAAATGGTCGCGGTGGGCCGCGTTGTAATCCGGCCCCAGCACGGCATTGAAGAAGCGGCAGGCACCGTCGTTCACCTCGCGCAGGAAGGCTCCTTCCGCGCTCCGGGCATCGCCCCAGTGGCGGGCCAGCGAGACGATCCTGCCGTCGTCCAGCACGAAGCCCCGTATGTCGATCGCATTGGCGGTCGCATGCTCGCTGCGCCGCCCCACCGTCCGGCCATAGACGTTCCGGCAATTGTAGGTGCCGACATGGTTGACCCGCGCCACGCCGCTATCCAGGTGAAGCCGTGCCGCCGGGTCCAGCACATGTCGCTCGAACAGGTAGAGCGCCGCGATCAGGGGGCAGGTCGCGACGAACCCGCTGCTGTAGGCGGCCGCGACCTGGCCGACGCGGGCGGTATCGACCAGCCCGCAGCCGTTCTCGACCGGCCGCCGCGGCTGGGGCACCGCGCCGACGCCGGCCCGCTCCAGTGCTGCGAAGCATGCGCCGGGCTCCTCCTTCAATCCGGCGAGCTGGATTCTCGTGAAAGCCCCGGGCTCTTCCGTCAGGTCGAGCGGCCCCCAAGGGGTCCACGAAGGCGGTACCGTCACCAACCCAGCATAGATCAATGCTGCGGCAGCACCCGCCATGACGCCGACAAGAAAAAGCAAGAACCTGAGCATGACGGTAACATATAGCCTTCCAAACGCTTGCAACCAGATCCGGCAACTCTGTCGCGGCTACTCGCCATGCTTTGGCCGCAACGCCGCCATAATCAGAGGCAGCCCTTTTTTGTCATGCATCCCGGGACTAATTAACAGCGTTGAGTGTTTTTCTTCCCGGATGTACGGGCCGCCATGGCCTGCATCGTCCACCACCGGATCCAGTCAGGATACATGAACGACGAACCGCTCCGCCCGCGCCCTTCGCCGGGTTTCGACCGCCGCAAATTCCTGCTCGCCACGGCCGGCGCCGGTGCCGCCGGCCTGCTGCCGTTCGGGCCCGCCCTGGCCCAGGACGCCGGCCCGCAGCAGGGAACCGCGCCGGGGACGCCGGCCGCGCCCGCTCCCGCGTTCACCTTCGAGACGGTGCAGGGTCTCGCGCGCGATCTGGCGGAGCGGGACTATTCGGACGACCAGGGGCGGGTGCCGCAGCCTCTGCGCGACCTGTCCTACGACCAGTACCGCGATATCCGGTTCAAGCCGGACCAGGCGGTCTGGCGCGGCGACAAGCTGTTCCAGCTCCAGTTCTTCCATCTGGGCTTCCTCTACCAGCGCCCGGTGCGGATCAACCTGCTGCAGGAGGGCCGGGCCAACCTGGTCGAGTACCGTCCCGGCATGTTCGACTACGGCGCCAACCGGTTCGGCGGCGACCTGCCGGCCGACCTGGGTTTCGCCGGGTTCCGGATCCATTATCCGCTGAACCGGCCGGATTATGCCGACGAGCTGGCGGTCTTCCTCGGCGCCAGCTATTTCCGGATCCTCGGCCGCAACCAGATCTACGGCAATTCCGCGCGCGGGCTGGCGGTGGACACCGCGGCGCCGAGCGGCGAGGACTTCCCCGCCTTCCGGGAGTTCTGGATCGAGGAGCCGGGCGCCGACGCGACCCAGCTGACTCTCTACGCCCTCCTCGACAGCCGGAGCGCCACGGGAGCCTACCGTTTCGTGCTGCACCCCGGCACCGATACCCAGGCGGACGTGACGGCATCGGTCTACCCGCGCCGCGACATCGCCAAGCTGGGCGTAGCGCCGCTGACCAGCATGTTCTTCTTCGGGGAGAACCGGACCCGCACCTTCGACGATTTCCGGCCGGAGGTGCATGACGGCGACGGACTGCAGATCGAGACCGGGCGCGGCGAGTGGATCTGGCGGCCGCTGACCAATCCCCGGGACCTGCGGGTCAGCTCGTTCAGCGACGAGAACCCGCGGCGCTTCGGCGTGGTCCAGCGGGACCGCGACTTCGGCCACTACCAGGACCTCGAATCGCTTTACCACCGGCGGCCCAGCTACTGGGTCGAGCCGGCCGGAGAGTGGGGCAAGGGACGGATCGAGCTGGTCGAGATCCCGACCGAGGAGGAGATCAACGACAATATCGCGGCCTACTGGGTGCCCGAGCGCCCGGTCCGCGCCGGCGAGGGGCTGGACTTCGCCTACCGCCTGCGCTCGGTGCTGGAGACGCCCGGTCAGCCGCCACTGGCCCGCGTGATCTCCACCCGGATCGGGTCGGCGCGGGTGCCGGGGCGGCCCGACCTGCCGGAGGATGGACGCCATTTCGTGCTGGAGTTCCAGGGCGGCGAGTTGGAAGCCCTGCGGCCCGAGCAGCCGGTGGAGGCCGTCGTCACGACCACGGCCGGCGAGCTTCGGCCGGTGATCGCCCACCGCAACGGGGAGACCGGCGGCTGGCGGGTCTTCTTCGACCTGCTGCCCGACGGCAGGCCGGCCGACATGCGCTGCGTGCTGCGCCTGCGCGGGCAGGCGATCAGCGAGACCTGGGTCTATCTCTGGTCGCCCGCCTGATTCCCGACAAAGCTGCACTGCATTTCCGAAGGAAAAACGTCCATGTCAGACGCCAAGACCCTCCGGCGCACGGCGCTCTGGCGCCGGACGCTTTATTTCGCGCTGGTGATCCTGTCCACGTTGGCGGCCTCGTACCTGATGGCCGACGTGCTCAGGGCCAACGGCTTCACCGCGATCGAGATGGCGATCTTCGCCCTGTTCACGATCAGCTTCGCCTGGATCTCCACCTCGTTCTGGACGGCGACCGTGGGCTTCCTGGTACGGCTGGTCGGGCGCGACCCCGCCGGCCTGGACCCGACCAGGCCGGTGGACCTGACCGCCCGGACGGCGATCATCATGCCGATCTACAACGAGGATCCCGACCGGGTCTTCGCCGGGCTGGAGGCGAGCTGGCGCTCGCTCCAAGGCACCGGGGAGGACCGGCATTTCGACCTGTTCGTCCTCAGCGACACCCGCAAGCCTGAGATCGCGCAGGCCGAGGAGGCCGGCTGGGCGGCGCTGTGCCGCCGGGTCGGCGGCGAGGGGCGCATCTTCTACCGCCGGCGCGAGGACAATACCGGCCGGAAGGCCGGCAACATCGCAGATTTCCTGCGCCAGTGGGGAGCCGCATACGACCACATGCTGGTGCTCGACGCCGACAGCGTGATGTCGGGCGACACCATGGTGGCGCTGTCCAAGCTGATGCAGGACAACCCCGGCACCGGCATCATCCAGACCCTGCCGGCGCCGGTGAACCAGGAGACCCTGTTCGGCCGCATCCTCCAGTTCGGCAGCCGGCTGTACGGCCCGGCGCTGGCGAGCGGCCTGTCCTGGTGGCAGCTCGGCGAGGGCAACTACTGGGGCCACAACGCGATCATCCGGACCGGCGCCTTCATCGAGCATTGCGGGCTGCCGGTGCTGTCGGGCCAGGCGCCGCTGGGCGGCGAGATCCTGAGCCACGATTTCGTCGAGGCGGCGCTGATGCGGCGCGCCGGGTGGCAGGTCTGGATCGTGCCGGAGCTGGGCGGAAGCTTCGAGGAGCTGCCGCCGAACAGCATCGACTATGCCGTGCGCGACCGCCGTTGGTGCCAGGGCAACCTGCAGCACCTGCGCCTGCTGCCGACCCGCGGCCTGCATCCCCTGAGCCGGCTCCACCTGATCATGGGCGTACTGGGCTATGTCTCGTCGCCGCTGTGGCTGCTGCTGCTGACGCTCAGCACGGTCGACATCCTGCACCAGACGGTGACCGGCCACAGCTATTTCCAGCCCGGCTACAACCTGTTCCCGGACTGGCCGGTCTCGAAGATGGCGGAGACCATCTCGCTGTTCGGCGTCACCATCGCGATCCTGCTGCTGCCCAAGCTGTACAGCCTGATCCTGACGGTGGCGGACCCGACGCTCCGGCGCGGTTTCGGCGGGGCCGGCAAGCTGTGGGGCAGCGCTTTCCTGGAACTGCTGTTCTCCATGTTGCTGGCGCCGGCCATGATGCTGTTCCACACCCATTTCGTCGTTGCGACCCTGATGGGCCGCAGCGTGACCTGGAACGCCCAGGCGCGCGGCGAGCGCGGCCTGAGCTTCCGCGAGGCGTTGGGCCGGAACGGGCTTCACGTGGCGCTGGGCCTCGCCTGGGGCGCCTTGGTGCTGAACGTGGCGCCGGACTTCTTCTGGTGGCTGGTGCCGGTCATCACCGGCCTCGTCCTGTCGGTCTGGCTGACCGTCTGGACCAGCCGGACCGACGCCGGCCAGGCGGCGCGCCGCGCCGGCCTGTTCCTGACGCCGGAGGAAACCGACCCGCCGGCCGAACTGCGCCGCTTGGCGGCGGCCGAGGCGGAGCCCATTCCCGACATGGATGCCGCCGGCATCCTGCGGGTGCCGCCGACCCGGCCCAGCGCGATCATCGAGCAGAGCCTGACCAACTGGTCTCCCCGTGGTTCAGGTAAAGGCGACCTGAAGAACGGGCAGCAATCCGGCATCAGGGAATCATGGCAAAGCTGAAAACCAGGAACCCCTGCACCGACGTCTGCAAGTACGACAGCGACAAGGTCTGCAAAGGCTGCGGCCGCACCCGGACCGAAGTGAAGGCGTGGAAGTCCTTCTCCGACGAGGAGAAGGACGCCATCAACCGCCGGGTCCGCGAGACCCACCTCAAGGGCAAGGACAAGAAGAAGTAGGGTCTCAGACGACGCGCCGGCCCTCGCGCCAGACCGTCAGCACCACCGGCAGGTCGCCGTCGAGCCTGACCCGGATCAGGTCGGCGCGGCGGCCCGGCTCGATCACCCCGCGGTCGGGCAGGCCCAGCATGTCGGCCATGTTGGCGGTCACCGTGGCGATCGCCCCGTGCAGCGGGACGCCGACGGCGCCATGGAGCAGGAACGCGGCATGCAGCAGGCTCGCCGGCACATAGTCCGACGAGAGCCCGTCCAGCAGCCCCTGCCCCGCCAGTTCCGCCGCCGAGGCGTTGCCGGAATGGGAGCCGCCGCGCACCAGGTTGGGGGCGCCCATGATCACCTGCATGCCGGCCTGCCGCGCGGCCTGGGCCGCGTGGAGGGTCGTCGGGAACTCCGAGATCGTGATGCCGGCGGCCACCGCCTCGGCGATATGATCCTCGGTGGTGTCGTCGTGGCTCGCCAGCCGCAATGCCCGCGGGCGGGCCAGTTCCAGGATCCGGTCGCGGTGCAGGCGGGCGTAGCGGTGCTGGCTGTCGATCCTGCTGTCCAGATGGGCCTGGAACTCCGCCTCGGTCCAGTTCTTGGATCGGTAGAACAGGCGGTACTTGGACATTTCCGCCCATTGCCGCTGCCCCGGCGTGTGGTCCATCAGCGACACCAGCCGCAGCAGGGGATGGTCGGCGAACTGCTCGAAGATCTCCACCACGCCGGCGTCGGAGACCTCGCAGCGCAGGTGGATCAGATGGTCGGCGCGCAGCAGGCCCTGCCCGGCGCAGGTGCCGATGGCCCAGACCGCGTCGGCCAGCATCCGCCGCCGCTCCCCGCCGCTGTCATAGTCGCCGACCGACACCGCGTCGAACACGGTGGTGATGCCGGCGCCGGCGACCTGGAGGTCATGGGCGATCACCGCGGCCTTAGGCGACGGCCACATCACGCCGGGGCGCGGCGAGAAATGCTTTTCCAGGTTGTCGGTATGCATCTCGATCAGGCCGGGCAGCAGGAAATCGCCTTCGAAGTCCAGCGCGCCGGGAAGGGTGCCGGCCGAGTCGTCGATCGCCGCGATCACGCCGTCGCGGATCGAGAGGCTGCCGGTCGCGATGCCGTCGCGCCCGACGATGCGGGCATTGGTGATGTTGGTTTCCATGCCCTCGCGAACCGTCTATGAAGGGATTCATCTAGATGACTGCCGATGCCCGAGTATGTGAAGCGGCGGCGGCGATGTAAACAATCCATATCGGCAACCTTACCGGGGACGCAGCCTCCATGAACCTCGACCGCGGCGCCGGCATCGCCCTGTGGCGCCAGATCGCCGAAGAACTGCATGGGGACATCGAGCGCGGCACCTTTCCGCCCGGAAGCCGCCTCGCCACCGAGGAGGAGCTGGCCGCCCGCTTCGGGGTCAACCGGCACACCGTCCGGCGGGCCTGCGCCCTGCTCCAGGACCAGGGGCTGGTGCGGATCGAGCAGGGCCGCGGCACCTTCGTGCAGGAGGGCGTGATCGACTATCCGCTGACGGAGCGGACCCGCTTCAGCGAGAACATCCGCAGGCAGGCGCGCACTCCGTCGGGCGAGGTGCTCCGCGCGGCGGTGATTCCGGCCGACGCCGCCGCGGCCAGGGCGCTGGGCCTGGCGGTCGGCGACCCGGTGGCACTGGTCGAACTGCTGTCTCTGGCCGACGGCCAGCCGATCGGCATCGCGGCGCACCATTTCGCGGAGGCGCGCTTCCCCGACCTGATCGCCACGTACCACGAGGCCGGCCGGATCACCGAGACGCTGCGCCGGCTGGGGGTTCCGGACTACACCCGCAAGACCACGCGGGTGACCGCGCGGCTTCCCGACAGCTACGAAATGCGCCACCTGAGGATCGCGCGGACGACCCCGGTCCTGGTGACCGAGGCGGTCAACATCGACCCAGTCGGCCGACCGCTGGAATTCGGCGTGGCACGGTTCGCCGGGAACCGGGTGCAGGTGGTGGTGGACGGGTGAGCCATCGCGGCTCCATCCCGGAATTATTATTTTGGCCAGCTGTTCATGTAATTGTGCATCTGATTTTCAGGCAATGTCATGAACGCGCGCAGCGCACTCGTCATCTTGTCGCTTCTGGTCATGTCCTGTGTGCCGACCTCCGGCGAACGCTATTCTTCGGACCGGGGTGGATACTCCGGCCGAAGCCAGGTTCAGGACCTTCGCTGGGCCTGCCAAGCCGGGAACCGGCGTGCCTGCGTAGCACTGGGGGCGGCCGTCGAGCGGCAACAGTATGCCCGGCAAGACCCCTGGGATCGGCACGACCGCTGGGGCCGGCGCGACCGTGACTGGCATCGCCATGACCGCGACAGCCGCTACATGCCGCAACCTCGCGTCCAGCGCGACAACCCTCCACCCAACCCGGGGCTGGCCGCCGAACGGCGCCGGGATGCCGAACGCAACCGGACCATGGACCGCAACGACCGCGACAACCCCTTCCTGAACGATCCCCGCTTCCAGCGCGACAGCGATCCTCGCAACCCTGGCCCATCCGCCCAACAGCGTCAGGGCGGCGGCAACGACCGCGACAATCCTTTCCTGAACGATCCCCGCTTCAACGGCCCTGCGCAGTGATTTCCATGGAGGGTGTGTCGGGACCAGCCAGGCATTCACCCCAGCAGCGGAGCGGAGTGCGGTAGGTCGGCCTTCGCTCGTCAGGGCGAACGCCGACACTTTGCTTCAACGCTCCGGCCGCGCTGTCGGCGTCGGCCTTCGGCCGAGGCCGACCTACGATAAATCAATCAAGAACGCTGCGCCGAGCCGCTAGCGGGATTCAACCCCGCCCCATAAGACCCCGCACCAGCCGCTTCACCGCCGGCAACCGCGCGCCGCGGCCGTGGGCGGCTTCGATATAGTCGAACATCATGGCCGCGTCGGACGGACCCAACGGATCGTAGTGCGGGCGGAACCGGCCGCCGCGCACCGCGACGGCCTTCAGCGCGGTCATTTCCAGCAGCCCTTCCGCCCCGCGCGTCGTGCCGAAGCCGCTGGCGCCGCGTCCGCCGAACGGCAGCCTGGGATCGGCGGTCGGGACGATCAGGTCGTTGACCGTCACCGCCCCGGCGCGGATGCGGCCGGCCAGCGCCAGGGCGTGGTTCTCCGGGCCGAAGACCGCCGCTCCCAGGGCGTAGCCGCAGTGGGAAGCCGCCGCCAGCGCGTCCTCCTCGTCGGCGACCGGCACCAGGGAGAGGACGGGCGCGAAGATGTCCTCGCGCAGCAATCCCAGCTCGGGCACCGCATCGGCGACCAGCAGGGGTGCCATCTCCGGCTCCGTGGCGCGGAACGGCCGGCCGATCAGGCGGCAGCCAGCGGCCTCCGCCTCCTCCACGAGGCGTGCGACCTGCTGCCGGATGCGCTCCGGCACGGCGACGGGCGGCGCTACCGCGAGCAGCGGCGTCAGCCGGCGCTCCAGGTCGAGCGCCAGCTGCCGGGCGGCGAAGACCCGGCGGGGCGCTATGCAGGTGGCTCCGCCGTTCAGCCGCACCCCGTAAGCCAGCGCCCGGACCGTCATATCCGGGTCGGCGCCGGGAAGCACGAAGACGGCGTCGTTGCCCGACAGCTCCATCACCGCCGGCGTCAGGTGCTCCGCCAGGTCGGCCAGCACGCGCCGGCCGGTCGCGACCGAGCCGGTCAGCACCACCTTATCCACCCCCGCGGCGATCGCTTCCCGCCCCCCCTCGACCGAATCGTCCAGCAAACAACACAGGCCGTCCGGCAATCCCGCCTCGGCGAGCAGGCCGAGCAGCGCCTCCATCGGAGCGACGCAGCCGGGCGCGGGCTTGACCAGGACGGCGTTGCCGGCGGCAAGCGCCTGGACGATCTGGACGCCGGGCAGGAACAGGGGATAGTTGGACGGCGCGATCACCAGCACGACGCCCAGCGGGTCGCGCCGGATCTCCGCCGCCACGCCGAACAGCCAGGCCGGCCGGCCGCGCGATCCCAGCCTGCGGGGCGCCAGCAGGGCCGCCGCCTCCCGCTCCAGGAACCGGCAGGCGTCGAGCAGCGGCAGGATCTCCAGCGCCGCCGTCTCGCCCGGCGCGCGGCCCGGACGCTCGCCGACCGCGTCGGCCAGGGCGCGGGCATCGCGCGCGATCAGGCGGCGCAGCCGGGCGACCACGTCCAGCCGGCCGGCCACGGCGGTCCGTTCCCAGGCGACCTGGGCGGACCGCACCTCCGGAATAATCTCGGCGATGCCAAGAGGGTGCTGGACTTCGGGAATCATCAATCCAGTTTCTGTCGTGCCATGACGATCCATTATGCCCCATTCCTTCCGGCGGACTCTCGCCAAACTCCCCATCGATTAAAACCAATCGAAAGAGTTTACCCATTCGCTCGCGAAACGCCTTTGACTGGGCTGGAAATGGGCAGATACGTCGAACCTTGCCTCATTCAACAAACAGGGAGCGGATTCCAGAATGCCGAACGGGTCCCCGTATCCAGTGTCGCGAAGCCATGGTGACACGCCATGAGCCGCCGGATCGTGATCGTCGGTGCGGGACCGGGCGGTCTCGCGTCAGCCATGCTGCTGGCCAAGACGGGAGCCGACGTCACCGTCGTTGAGCGGCTCGACCGGATCGGCGGCCGTTCGTCCACCATCGAGGCTGAGGGCGGCTACCGGTTCGACATGGGTCCGACCTTCTTCCTGTACCCCCGCGTCCTCAAGGACATCTTCGCCGCCTGCGGCAAGGACCTGGACCGCGAGGTGGACCTGATCCGGCTCGACCCGCAGTATCACTTGGTTTTCGAATCCGGCGGCGAGCTGAAGGCATCCGGCAACCCGGCCACAATGGCGGAACAGGTCGCCAAGCTGTGCCCGGCCGACGCCGCCAACCTGCCGCGCTTCATGGCCGACAATCGGCGCAAGCTGGCGGCATTCCGCCCTGTTCTGGAGAAGGCGTTCTCCAGCGCGCTCGACCTGCTCGACCCGGCGCTGCTGAAGTCGCTGCCGCTGATGCGGCCGCACCAGTCGGTCGATGCCGACCTGGGCCGCTATTTCTCGGACCCGCGGGTGCGGCTGGCGTTCTCGTTCCAGAGCAAGTACCTGGGCATGTCGCCGTTCCGCTGCCCCAGCCTGTTCACCATCCTGTCCTTCATGGAATACGAGTTCGGCGTGTTCCATCCGCGCGGCGGCACCGGGGCGGTGATGGCGGCGATGGCGCGGGCCGCGACCGACATGGGTGTCCGCATCCGCCTGTCCGAACCGGTCGAGGAGATCCTGTTCGAGGGCCGGAAGGCGGTCGGCGTCCGCACCCCCGCCGGCGAGTACAAGGCCGACGCGCTGGTGCTGAATTCCGACTTCGCCCAGACCATGAGCCGGCTGGTGCCCAACCACCTGCGCCGGCGCTGGACCGACGAGAAGATCGAGCGCAAGAAATTCTCCTGCTCGACCTTCATGCTCTATCTCGGGATCGAGGGCGAGTTGCCCGACCTGACCCACCACACGATCTACCTGACCAAGGACTATGCCCGGAACATCAAGGAGATCGAGGACGGGCTCGAACTTCCGGCCGAACCCAGCTTCTATGTCCAGAACGCCTGCGTCACCGATCCGGAGCTGGCGCCGAAGGGGCACAGCACGCTCTATGTGCTTGTCCCGGTCGCCCACCGCACCGGCGTGATCGACTGGCAGCGGGAGAAGGCGCGCTACCGGTCGCTGGTGCTGAAGCGCCTGGAACGGATTGGCCTGACGGACATTGAGAAGCGCATCCGCTACGAGAAAGTCCTGACGCCCGAGGGATGGGAGAACGACATGCAGATCTACCGCGGCGCCACCTTCAACCTGGCCCATTCGCTGGACCAGATGCTCCATCTGCGGCCGCGGAACCGCTTCGAGGACCTGGAAGGCGTCTATCTCGTCGGCGGCGGGACCCATCCCGGCAGCGGCCTGCCGGTGATCTTCGAGAGCGCCCGCATCACCAGCCGCCTGATGGCCGACCAGCTCGGGCTGTCGCATGACTGGGAGGCCGGGACCCGCATGGCGGCCGGCCAGTCGGCCCTGATCGAGGAGCGCGCATCATGAGCGGCGGGACGGAAGGCAGGATCGGCGTTATCGGCGGCGGGCTGGGCGGACTCGCCGCCGCCTGCACGCTGGCGGCGCGCGGCCACAAGGTCGTGCTGTTCGAGGCGAACGCCTGGGCCGGCGGCAAGGCCGCGGTGCTGGAGGAGGGCGGCTTCCGCTTCGACATGGGGCCGACCATCCTGACGGTGCCGCGCGTGCTCCGGCGGATCTTCGCCGAGGCCGGGCGCGACCTGGACCAGGAACTGGACCTCGTGCGGCTCGACCCGCAATGGCGCTGCTTCTTCGAGGACGGCTCCGTCCTGGACCTGGTCGAGGACGTCGAGACCATGGCGGCCGAGCTGGACCGCTACGCGCCGGGCAGCAATTCCGGCTCGGGCTACCGCGACTTCATCGCCCGCTCGAAGCGGCTGCACGAGGTGTCGGACCGCTTCTTCTTCTGGAAGTCGGTCGAGGACATCAAGGACACCCTGAACTTCAAGGCCAACCTCAACGCCTCCACCCTGTCGGACGTGCTGAGCCTGCGCATGGGCTCCACCGTCGCCGGCACGGTGCGCAAGCATGTGCCCGACGCCCGGATCGCCCAGATGCTGGACCATTTCGTCCAGTATGTCGGCTCATCGCCCTATGGCGCTCCGGCGGTGCTGTGCTCCATCGCGCACATGCAGACGGACGGGGGCGTCTGGTATCCCATGGGCGGCACCCGCGCCGTGCCCATGGCGCTGGAGAAGCTGGCCCGAGAGCTGGGCGTCGAGTTCCGGCTGAACACCGGGATCCGGAAGATCCTCACGTCCCAGGGCCGCGCCACCGGGGTGGAGACCGCGTCGGGCGAGACCGTGGGACTGGACGCCGTGGTGTCGAACATGGACTCGGTCAGGACCTACCGCGAGCTGGTCGGCGGCGAGGTCGGCGTCAATTTCGAACGGAAGCGGAAGCCGGAGCCGGCCTGTTCCGGAGTCGTGCTGTATCTGGGGCTCGACCGCGCCTACGAGCATCTGGCTCACCATGACTTCGTCTTCTCCCGCGATGCGGAGGAGGAGTTCGACTGGATCTACCACAAGGGCGAGCCGGCGCCGGACCCGACCTGCTACATCGCGGCCCCGGCGCGGACCGAGCCGGGCGTCGCCCCGCCCGGCGGCGAGGCGCTCTATGTCCTGGTCCACACCCCCTACCTGCGCCCGCACCACGACTGGTCGAAGATGCTCCCGGCCTACCGGCGGGTCATCCTGGACAAGCTGGCGCGGACCGGCGGGATGAAGGACCTGGAAAGCCGCATCAAGGTCGAGCGCTGGCTGACGCCCCAGGACATCCACGACCGCTACCGCGTGCTGAACGGCGCCATCTATGGCCTGGCCAGCCATGGCAGGTTCTTCGGCGCCTTCAAGCCGGGCAACAGGAGCCGCGAGTTGGCCGGCCTGTACCTGGCGGGCGGCGCCGCCCATCCGGGTCCGGGCATGCCGATGGTCATGATGTCGGGCTGGATCGCGGCCGACACGCTGGACCAGGACATGGGCGGCGCCGTGCAGCCGGCGACGTTCGAGACGGCTCCCCGGCCGACGGCCAGCGTGGCATGACGCCGGCCGAGGCGGTGCGGTCATCACGGTCGCCCCGCATCGTCCGGCTGTTCGGCCCCTACATGTGCCGCTACGTCGCGCGCCGCTTCCACGGCGTGCGGCTGGCGCGCGGCACGCTTCCCGACCTTCCCCCCGACCGGCCCGTGATCGTCTGTTCCAACCATCCCTCGTGGTGGGACCCCGCGATGTTCATGGTGCTGGCGACGCTGCGCTTCCCCGAACGCTTCGGCTACGGCCCGATGGAGGCGAAGGCGCTGGAGCAGTACGGCTTCATGCGCCGGATCGGATTGTTCGGGATCGAGCCGGGCACGCCGCGCGGTGCCGCGACCTTCCTGAAGGTCTGCACCGGGCTGCTGGACGATCCCCGCACCATGCTGTGGATCACGGCGGAGGGGAACTTCACCGATGCCCGGGTCCGGCCGGTCTCCCTGCGCCCCGGCATCGCCCATCTGGCGCGCCGGGTCGAGGGTGCCTCGGTCGTCCCGCTGGCGCTGGAATATCCGTTCTGGGACGAGCGCACGCCCGAGGCGCTATGCCGCTTCGGGCCGGTGATGCGGAGCGGCGGCGGCACGGTCGAGGAATGGCAGACCCGGCTTGAAGCGACGCTGGCCGAAACCATGGACGCCCTCGCCGCCGACTCCATGACCCGCGACCCCGCCCGATTCGAGCCGCTGATGCGCGGCGCCGCCGGCGTCGGCGGCGTCTACGACCTGTGGCGCCGCGCCAAGGCGCTGGCCCGCGGCGAACGCTTCCACCCCGAACACGGCAGGGATCACCCGTGATGGAGAATTTCGCCTGGGTCTGCGCCTGGCTCGCCATGATTCCGGCCGTGATGACGGTGTGGAACCTGCTGCTCTACCGCCCGCCGCCGAAGTCCGGCCAGGCGCCGGCCGGAGGGTGGCCCGGCGTTTCCGTGCTGATCCCGGCCCGCAACGAGGCGGACAAGATCGAGGCTTCCGTCCGGGCGGCGCTGGCGAACGGCGGGCTGGACCTGGAGGTGGTCGTGCTGGACGACCACTCCACCGACGGCACGGCCGACGTGGTGCGCGCGATCGGCGATCCGCGGGTGCGGGTCGAGCAGGCCCCCGCCCTTCCCCCGGGATGGTCGGGCAAGCAGCATGCCTGCTGGCATCTGGCGAAGCTGGCCCGATATCCGTTGCTGGTCTTCGTCGATGCCGACGTGAGGCTGGCGCCCGACGGCCTTGCCCGCATGGCGGCCTTCATGGCGAAGCACCCGGCGACCGGCCTGGCCAGCGGCTTTCCGCGCCAGGAAACCGGGACATGGCCGGAGCGGCTGGTCATCCCGATGATCCATTTCCTGCTGCTGGGCTACCTGCCCTTCGTCGGGATGCGGCTGTCCGGGGCGCCGGGGCTGGGGGCCGGATGCGGCCAGCTCTTCATCGCCCGCGCCGACGCCTATGCCCGCGCCGGCGGCCATGCCGAGATCAAGCAGTCGCTGCACGACGGGATCAAGCTGCCGCGCGCCTTCCGCCGCGCCGGCATCCATACCGAGCTGTTCGACGCCGACGACGTCGCCACCTGCCGCATGTACCGCAGCGGGACCGAGGTCTGGCAGGGCTTCACCAAGAACGCGACCGAGGGGATGGCGACCCCCGTCGGTCTGCCGGTCTGGACCGCCCTGCTGGCCGGCGGCCATATCCTGCCGTTCCTGCTCCTCCTCGGCGGGCCGCCCGAAGCGCTGTTCCCGGCCTGCGTCGGTATCGCCGTGGCGCTCGGCACCCGGCTGGCCCTGGCGTTCCGCTTCGAGCAGAGCATCGCCAGCGCCTTCCTGCACCCCGTCGGCGTCGCGATCATGCTGGCGATCCAGTGGTCGGCCCTGTGGACCTCGCTGCGCGGCCGGCCCTCCACCTGGCGCGGGCGTGCCTATCCCACGGGCGAGTCATGATGATCGGGCCGCCCGACTGTTGCAGCTGCAAAGACCGTATGACCGGAGCCCCGGATGCCTACCGCCGCCTACATCAACGCGATCGGAACCGCGGTTCCAACCCATGACGTCCACGACAAGTTCGTCAGCTACGCCCCGGCCCTGCTGACCGACGAGCGCCTGCGCAAGCTGTTCCGCCGCATGGCGGAGCGGTGCCAGATCGAGCACCGCTATTCCTTCTTCGAGCCGGACCCCGACCCGGAGGTCCTGGACACCGGCGGCTTCTTCACCCGCGGCGCCTTTCCCGACACCGCCACCCGGATGAAGTTCTACGAGGGCCACGCGCTCGGCCTTGCCACCGCCAGCCTGGAAGCCGCCGGGATCGAGCGGCACCGCGACGGGATCACCCACCTGATCGTCACTTCCTGCACCGGCTTCTACGCCCCCGGACTGGACCTGGAGCTGGCGCGGCACTTCGGCCTGGACCCGTCGGTGGAGCGGACCATCATCGGCTTCATGGGCTGCTACGCCGCCATGAACGCGCTGAAGGCGGCGCGGCACATCGTCCGGTCGGAACCCGCCTCGAAGGTCGCGATCGTGAACCTGGAGCTCTGCACCCTGCATCTCCAGGAAACCGCGGATATCGAGGAGGTGCTGAGCTTCCTGATCTTCGCCGACGGCTGCTCCGCCTGTCTGGTCAGCGCCGAGCCGGACGGGATCGAGCTTCAGGGGTTCCGGGCCACCGTGATCCCCGGCAGCGCCGACCAGATCACCTGGCATATCGGCCGCCATGGCTTCGACATGCGGCTGGCCGGGACCGTCCCCGGCACCATCGGGCAGGGGCTTCCCGACGCATTGCCGTCGATCCTCCAGGGCCGCAGCCCGTCCGACGTGGAGCTGTGGGCGGTCCATCCTGGCGGACGCTCGATCCTGGACGCGGTCGCCGGGGCCATAGAGGGAAAGGGCGACCAGCTCGCCGACTCGCGCGCGATCCTGCGCGACTACGGCAACATGTCGTCGGCGACGGTCATGTTCGTGCTGAAGCGCATGCTCGACCGCTTCCGCGACACCGGCATGGGCGGCAACGGGCTGGGCTGCGCCATGGCCTTCGGGCCGGGGCTGACGGCGGAAAGCATGCTGTTCCGCCTCGCCGCGGCATGACCGCGGCCACCGACCTGTCCCGGCGGAGCACCCGGCCGGAACTGATGGACACGGAGGAGGTCGGCTTCGAGGAGTTCCAGCACTGCCTGCGCGACCTGCGCCGGATCAACCTGTGTACCCTGGCGTACCGCCCGACCCTGTCGTGGCTCGACCGGGTGGTGAAGCGGACGGGGCGGCGCAGGCTGCGCATCCTGGACGTGGGCTTCGGCTATGGCGACATGCTGCGGGAAATCCACCGCTGGGCCGGCCGGCGCGGCGTCGAGGTCGAGCTGTCCGGGGTTGACCTGAACCCCTGGTCCGCCCGGGCGGCCGGTCTGGCGACCCCGCCGGACGCCGGGATCGATTATCGGGTCGGCGATCTGTTCGACCTGCCCGAGGACAACCGGACCGACGTGGTGATCAGCGCGCTGTTCACCCATCACCTGGAGGACGAATCCCTGGTCCGCTTCCTGCGATGGATGGAGGGCCGCGCCGGTCTCGGCTGGTTCAGCAACGACCTGCACCGCCACGCGATCTCCCACGCCTTCGCCCGCGCGATGGTCGCCACGCTGCCGGTCAACCGTCTGGTGGTCCACGACGCCCCGCTTTCGGTGGCGCGGGCCTTCACCCGGGCCGACTGGGAGCGCGTGATCACCGAGGCGGGATTCGCGCCGGGAGACGTCTCGATCGAGTGGTTCACGCCGTTCCGCTACGGCGTCGGCCGGATCAAATGAACTCCGCGATCCATGACGCCGTGATCGTCGGCGGCGGACCCGCCGGCGCCGCGGCGGCCTGCCTGCTGGCGAAGGCCGGGCGCTCCGCCGTGCTGTTCGAGCGCGAGACCGGCCCGCACCACAAGGTCTGCGGCGAGTTCGTCAGCGTCGAGGCCGCCGGGTATCTGAGGAAGCTGGGGCTGGACCTGCACCACCTCGGCGCGCTGCCGATCCATTCCGTCCGACTGGTCCGAGGGCGGTCGGAAACCACCACCCGCCTGCCCTTCCCCGCCTTCAGCCTGTCGCGCGAGGTTATGGACGAGGCGCTTCTCCGGGCGGCTGCGGATAGGGGCGCCGAGATCCGGCGCGGCGTGACGGTCCGCTCCCTGGCCGAAGGCGAGGATCGCGTCACGCTCCAGGCGGACGGGCCGGTCGCCGCCCGCGCGGCGCTGCTGGCGACCGGCAAGCACGACCTGCGCGGCCACCGCCGGCCCCCCGGCTCCATCAACGACCTGATCGGGTTCAAGCAGTATCTGACGCTGGCGCCGGAACAGGCGGCGCGCCTCGCCGGCCATGTGGAAGTGCTGCTATTCCCCGGCGGCTATGCCGGGTTGCAGCCGGCGGCGAACGGAAGGGCCAACCTGTGCCTGGTGGCCGCCAAGCCTGTCCATGACCGGGTCGGGCGGCGGTGGGAGACCCTGCTGGACCATCTTCGCGAGGAGTCTCCCGCCTTCGCGGACCGGCTGGCCGGCGCCACGGCGTGCTGGGAACGGCCCCTGTCGATCTATGGCATTCCCTACGGCTTCGTGCATCGGGCCGGCATCCCGTCGCGGCGGCTGCACCGGCTGGGCGACCAGCTCGCGGTGATCCCGTCCTTCTGCGGCGACGGCATGGCGATCGCCCTCCACTCGGCCTTCCTGGCAGCCGGCCGGGTGATCGACGGGCAGCCGGCGCTGGACGGGTCGGCTTTCGCCGGGCAGATCCGCACCGCCACGCTGCTGGCGCAGGCGATCCGCCGCCCGGCGCTCCAGGGTCTCGCCGCCGGTGCCGTGCGGCTGGCGCCGGGACTGCTGAAGGCGATAGCATATGCTACCCGCGTTCCCGAAGAAGCCGTCCCATGACCGCCCGCTACGCCCTCTATTTCGCCCCGCCCCCGGACAGCGCCCTGTGGAAATTCGCCGGCCGCTGGCTCGGCCGCGACGCGGCGACGGGCGAAACCCTCGATCCCCCGGACGGCGTGCATCCGGACTGGACCGCCGATCCGCGCCGTTACGGGTTCCACGCTACCCTGAAGCCTCCCATGGCGCTGGCGCCGGGCCGGGACGAAGCGGAACTGCTGGCGGCGGCCGAGACCTTCGTAGCGGATCACCCGCGTTTCACCGTGCCTTCCCTCCGCTTGGCGGAACTGGGCCGATTCCTCGCCCTGATCCCCTCGGCCCCATCCGGGGATCTCGACGCGTTCGCCGCCGACTGCGTGCGATTCTTTGACCCGTTCAGAGCGCCCCAGTCGGCGTCCGACCTGGAAAAGCGCCGCGCCCACGGGCTGACGCCGCGCCAGGACGAGCATCTCCGGCGCTGGGGCTATCCTTATGTCTTCGAGGAATTCCGCTTCCACATGACCCTGACCGGCAGCCTGGACGACGATGCCAGGGCCGCCGCCAGGACCCTGCTGGAACCGGCGGTGGCGCCCTTCACCCGGGACCCGCTGGAGATCGACGCCCTGTCCGTGTTCAAGCAGGACACCCGCGACGCCCCGTTCCGGATCATCGCCCGGTTCGGCCTGCCATAGACGACTTTGGGGCGGGAAGAAGAGAAATTAGCCACAGATGCACGCAGATGGACACAGATACTTATCAATATCTTATCTGTGTCCATCTGCGTGCATCTGTGGATAGATAATAATACTTGCCCCGGACGATTCTGAACCGGAAGAAAAAGAATTGGCCACAGATTACGGCGATACACTCAGATCATCCAGGCCGCATCTTTGTCCATCGCTGTAATCTGTGGCAAGAACTTGAATCACATTTGCGACGTTCCCGCTTTGCCGCCCGGATCGGTTCCCTGCTTCTTGATCCGGCTTTCCTGCCAGGGCCAGTGGCCCTTGATCTCGACTTCCAGGGAGAAGCTGAGGAAGGTCCGGATCAGGACGATCACTCCGAGGGCGCCGACGGTGTTGAAGTCCAGAGGGGCCGCGACCGTGGCGATGATGTCGGCGGCGACCAGAAGCTCCAGCCCGATCAGGATGCCGCGGCCGAGATTGGCCCGGTACCGCTCGTAGGAATCGTCCCAGCCGGCGGCACCGAAGCCGTCCCGCAGGAAAAGCGCCGTGGCGATGGTCGCCCCCAGAACGATCACGGCGATCCCGACCGCCTCGATCGCGCTCGTGACCAGTTCCGCCAGATGGACGACCGTGCTGCGGGACTCGGACAGGAAGCCCCCGGCCTCCTGGGCGAAGGCCGCGGAGGCGCCGAACAGGCCGCAGAAAAGCAGGAAGGCCGCGAGCATGGGAAAGGTCCTGTGTGTCCGATCCTCCGGGGAACGGGCTTGCTCACCCAAGGTTCAGGCGTTTTTCCGTAAGCAGGCGGTTGAACCGGCTGCGGGGCTTCAGTTCGATCCGCCGCGCCGCCAAGTCTCGTGCGGTCTCCGTCCGGCAGGCCCGCTGCGCCGCCTCCAGCAGGGTCAAGGCTATGACGTCGCGCTGGGCGTCGCTGCCGCCGAAGCGGCGGGAGATCGCCGGCAGGGGCAGCAGCAGGTCCGTCGCGGCGGCGTAATCGCCCCGGCCGAACGCCAGCAGTGCCAGGCACGCCGGCAGGCCGACCTCCCGCGTCATCGCGGCGTTGGTGCCGGTTCCCGCCACCCGCGCCGACAGGGTCGCGGCCAGCCGGCTCGCGGCAGCATCCCGTCCGGCCGCGACGAAGGCCATCATCGCGTGCATGTCGTTGAAGGCGTAGTAGCCGTCGCCGGCCATGGGCTCCCAACCGTCGGCGACCTCGCGCCAGCGGTCGCCGGCGTCGATGCCGGCCAGGTGCAGCCGCCACAGCAGCGCCGTGGCGTCGGACAGTTCCAGCCCGATCGCCTCCGGCCGCGGCCGGACATGGCGGTCGTAGATGTCCAGCACGGCCGCGGTCTCGCAGCGGTCGAGATGGTGCAGCGCCAGATGCCACCAGTTATGGACCGCCAGCAGGTTGTCCGGCGCCCAATCGGCCTCTCGGTCCGCCATCCAGGCGATGCCCTCGTCCGATCGGCCCTGCATCTCCATCACGTGGGCGACGGCGTGGATCGCCCAGGGATTGCGCGGGATCAGTTCGACCGCCCGGCGCCCCGCCTCTTCCGCCGCGGCGAAGTCGCCGTTCTCCTCCAGCCCGAAGGCGTGCATGCCCAGCACGAAGCCGTGGCCGGGCAGATCCCGGTCGCATTGCGCCAGCACCCCGGCCGGCCGGTCGCGGAGCGCCGCCGCATTGCCGACGAAGAAATCGCACTGATGGGCGAACTGGAGGGCGGCCAGGTCGCCGGGATGATCCTCCAGCACGCGCCCGTAGAGTTCGGGCGTGCGGTGGAAGTCGCCGTCCAGCCAAGCCCGCGCCGCGGCGATGTGGCCGCGCTCCCTGTCGTTGGCCGTTCCCGCCAGCGCCTCCGCCGCCTCGACGCTGCGGCGCAGTTCCGGCCCGACCGACTTCTGCGCCGCGATCAGCAGCAGCCCGGCGCGGAAGCAGTGACCCATGACGAAATCGGGGCGCTCCTCCAGCGCCCGGTCGATCACCGCCAGCGGGTCGGTGAAGTAGCCGTTCATCAGGGTTACCGCCGCGTCGAGCCGCTCCACCGCCGCGGGGTCGTCCGTCGAAAGGGGCTCACCCCGCCGGTCCCTCATGGCACCCTCCTGGCCGGCTCAGAGGCCCTTGGTCGAGCCGCCGTCCACGTCGATCAGGGCGCCGTGGATGAACTCGCCGCCCTCCCCGGCCAGGAACTCCACGACCGAGGCGATCTCGTCCGGCTCGCCGAACCGCATGACCTTCTGGGCCTGCACCATCCGGCTCGCCGCTTCCTCCGTGTCGATGCCCTGGGACTGGGCGAACTGGCGGATGCGGGTTTCCAGCCGCTCGGTCCGGATCGGTCCGGGATTGATGCCGTTGACCCGGACGCCATCGGCGAGACCCAGGTCGGCCAGCGCCTTGGTGAAGTTCATCAGGCCGGCATTGACCGAGCCGCCGATGGTGAACTCGGCCGTCGGGGTCCGCCCGCCCGAGCCGATGATGTTGATCACCTGCCCGCCGGTCCGCTTCAGGTGCGGCCAGGACGCCCGCGACAGCCGGACCGCGCCGAAGAATTTCAGCGCGAAGCCGTCCTGCCAGTCGTCCTCGGCGAGGTCCAGGAACGGCCCGCGCTTGGTCGCCCCGGCGTTGTTGACCAGCAGGTCGAGCCGGCCGAACAGGTCGACCGCGGTTTCGACCAGCGTCTCGGCAAGGTCGGGCTCGCGCAGGTCGCCGTGCAGGATCTCGATCCGCTGCCCGGTCTCGCGGGCGAGATGGCTCGCCAGGGTCTCCAGCGCGGTCGCCGTCCTGGAGGTGATCAGCAGGTCGAAGCCGGCTTCGGCCAGCGCGGTGGCGATGGCCTTGCCGATCCCCCGGCTGGCTCCTGTCACCAGGGCGACGCGGGTCTCTTCCGTCATGGCGTTCTCCTTGCGGCTTCAGGCCAAAGGCGTGGGGGCCGCAGGAACCATACGGAGCTATGGGGTCTTTGCCAAGCCCGGCACCGGCCGCTCCAGCCCGGGAATTCCGGCCAGCAGCCGCTCGATCGCCCGGGCGACGCCCAGCACCGCGCGGTCGGCGCCGTAGCGGCCGCAAATCTGGATGCCGAACGGCGTTCCGGTCGCGTCCAGCCCGCACGGGACCACGACGATCGGATGGCTCAGCACGGTCAATCCATAGGTGATGGCGAGCCAGTGCATGTAATTCCGGGTCGGCGCCCCGTTGATCGTCTCCGGGTACCACTGCTCGACCGGGAAGGGCGGGACCGCCACGGCGGGGCAGATCAGCACGTCGACCCCTTCCATGAAGGTGACGAACCGGCTGAAGTACCGGGTCTGCTCGGACATGGCCCAGGCGATGTCCCGGATGTCGAGCTTGAGGGCCGATTCCATGTTGGCGACCACGTTCGGGGCCAGGGCGTCGCGGTGCTTCTCGAACTTCTCCCGGTGGGACCCGACGAAGATGACCGAGCGCAGGATCTCGAACACGGTGTCGATCCCGGCGAGGTCCGGCCCCTCCTCCGCCACGCTGCCGAACGCGCCGGACATCCGTCCGACCGCGGCCCGGAAGGTGGCGCGGATGCCGTCGTCCACCGGCGCGAAGCCCAGGTCCTCCGACACCGCGACGCGAAGCGACGCCGTGTCCACCTCCGGCAGGTTCAGGAAGGCCGAGGGGTCGGCGCAGCCGGGCAGCGGATCGCGCGGGTCGGTGCCGGCCATGGCCGACATCAGCAGGGCGGCGTCGGCGACGGTCCTGCCCATGGGGCCGTCCACCGAGGACGGCGACCAGGCGATGCCCCGGCGATCGCTGGGAACCATGCCGGGCGAGGGGCGGTAGCCGGTGACGCCGCAGAAGGCGGCCGGCGTGCGCAGGCTGCCGCCATGGTCCGAGCCGGTGGCGAGCGGGACCATGCCGCAGGCCAGCGCCACCGCGGAACCGCCGGACGAGCCGCCGCAGGTGCGGGCGGGATCGAAGGGGTTGCGGGTCGCCCCGAACACGGCGTTCCGGGTATTGGCGCCGGTGCCGAATTCCGGCGTGTTGGTCTTGCCCAGCACGATGGCGCCGGCCCGGCGCACCGCGGCGACGACCCGCTCGTCCTCGGCCGGGACATGGTCGGCATAGAGCTGGGAACCGTAGGTGGTGCGCACGCCGCCGGTGTCGCTCAGGTCCTTGATGCCGATCGGCAGCCCGTGCAACGGTCCCAGCGGGCCGCCGCCCATGACGGCCGCCTCGGCCTCGGCGGCCTCCATGCGCGCCCGGTCGAAGCAGCGGCTGACCAGGGCGTTGACGGTGGGGTCCACGGCCTCGACTCGGCGGATGCAGGCATCCACCAACTCGCGCGGGGAGATCTCCTTGCGTCCGATCATCCGCCGGAGGGTGACGGCGTCGAGATCGCACAGGTCCTGGGAAGTCATCACGTTTCCTCTTTTCTGCCGGTCCCCGGGGGCCGGTTCGCGTGCCTTTGCTACGCTGTCTATCAATCACGCCTTGCGGAGTCCCGGCAATTTGGAGAAATTGTCGTCCCGGATCTTTTGGATTAGCCTTTTCAGCAACGCGCCCGCGGCCAGGATCACCGACATGCCTCACGCCAGCCAGATCCCGGTGCCGTCCGCCGGGGAGGCGCAAGCCGCACCGCAGTCGCTGCTGCGCTGGATCTGGCGCTCCTACCTGCGCGCCGCCCTGATCCCGCTGCTGTTCGTCGAACTGGCGCTGATCGGGGTCTATCTCTTCTCCAACGCCCTGATCCGGGACGAGAACCTGGAGGCGATGCGCGCCGTCGCCCGCGACCAGCTGACGCGCACCGCCCGGCAGGAGGCGGAGACGCTGAACGCGACGCTGGCCGGGATAAGCTCCGCGACGGCCCTGCTCGCGCGCCAGGCGGAACTGGCCTACCGCACGCCCTGGGAGCCGTCGCCGGAGGAGGTCGGGCGCTACGCCTACGGGCCCCTGGGGTCGTGGTACACCACGCGCGACATCGGCCAGGGAGCCGCCTTCTACAGCGGCATCGTGCCGGTGGGCGAGGCGGAGCGGGCCAAGGCGCTCCGGCTGTCCCAGCTCGATCCGTTCCTGAAGAACCTCCAGCAGACCAACCCGCTGATCGTCCAGGCCTATCTCAACACCCGGGACAGCCTCAACCGCATCTACCCGTATTTCGACGTGTCCGGCCAGTATGCCGAGCTGATGGACATACCGTCCTTCAATTTCTACTACGAGGCTGACGCCGCCCATAATCCCGACGGCCGGACGGTCTGGACGGACGTCTACGTCGATCCGGCGGGCAGCGGCTGGATGGCGTCGGCCATAGCCCCCGCCTATGTGGACGGCGCGCTGGAAGGCGTGGTCGGCGTGGACGTCACGGTGGGCCGGTTCGTCGAGCGGATCGCCGGGCTGGAACTGCCCTGGGACGGCTATGCCGTCCTGCTCAACCGCGACGGCGTGCTCCTCGCGGTGCCGCCAGCCGCCGAGCGCGATTTCGGGCTGACCGAACTGACCGAGCACCATTACGACAAGGCCATCATGGCCGACACCTTCAAGCCGGACGACTTCAACATCTTCCGGCGGCCGGACCTGAAGCCGCTGGCGGCCCTGGTCGGGGCCTCCGCCGCCGGGGCCGGCACCCTGGCGCTCGACGGTGCCGCCGGGGGTGGAAACGGCGATGGCGGGTCGCGCCTGGCATCCTGGGCGACCATCGGCGAGACCGGCTGGAGGCTGCTGGTGCTGGCGCCGGAAAGCAGCATCTTCGCCGACGCGACGGCGCTGAAGGACCGGTTCGACCGCATCGGCCTGATGCTGATCGCCGCCGTGACCCTGTTCTATGCCGGGTTCTTCGCACTTCTGTACCGCCGGGCCCAGGGCATGAGCCGCGCGATCTCCCGCCCGCTGGGCGAGGTCGACGCGATCACCGACCGGATCGGCGCCGGCCAGGACCTGGAACAGGCGCCCCGCTTCGGCATCCTGGAGCTCGAACGGACCGCCGACCGCATCGTGGCGATGGGACACCGGCTGGCCGACCACCGGCGGGCCATCACGGCGACCACCGACGCGCTGGAGGCACGCAACCGCCTGCTGGCGACCATGCTCGACACCGTGCCGGTGCCCCTGTTCATGATCGGCCCGTCCGGCCGCTATATCGGCTGCAACGGCCATTTCGCCGCGTTCGCCGGGGTGCCGCGCGACCAGGTGGCGGGACGGACGCCGGCCGACCTGTTCGGGGAGGCGGCGGCACAGTTCGGCCGCGACGCCTCGGGCACGACGGCGAGCACCGGTTCGGACGGCGGCGCGATCCGCCAGTACGAGGCGGTGCTGCACAACGCGGCGGAGGGCGAGGATCGCACGGTGATGGTCGGCGAAGCCGGCTTCCGCGGGGCGGACGGCGCCGATGCCGGCATGATCGGCACCTTCTTCGACGTGACCGACGCGCAGCGCGCCGCCGACACCCTCCGTCGCGCCAAGGAGCAGGCCGAGGCGGCGGACCGCAGCAAGTCGGAGTTCCTGGCGAACATGAGCCACGAGCTGCGCACGCCGCTGAACGCCATCATCGGCTATGCCGAGATGCTGGCCGAGGACGCCGGGGACCGGGGGGACGAGGCCTACGTTCCCGACCTGGAGAAGATCCGCTCCAGCGGCAAGCACCTGCTGGCCCTGATCAACGACATCCTCGACCTGTCCAAGATCGAGGCCGGCCGCATGTCGGTCGACATCGCGCCGTTCGACGCCGACCTGCTGGTCGAGGAGGTCCGGGCGATCTCGGCCCCCCTGGCGGACGCCAACGGCAACCGGATCGAGGTCGAGGCCGGCCCTCCCCTGGGGATCGTCCTGTCCGACCAGACCAAGCTTCGGCAGATGCTGCTGAACCTGGTGGGGAACGCCTGCAAGTTCACCTCCGGGGGAGTCATCCGCATTTCCTCCCGCGGCATCAGGGCGCCCGCCCCTGCCGTGGAGTTCACGGTGAGCGACACCGGCATCGGCATGACGCCGGAGCAGCTCAGCCGGCTGTTCCGCCGTTTCACCCAGGCCGACGCCTCGACCACGCGGCGCTACGGCGGGACCGGGCTGGGACTGGCGATCAGCCGGCATTTCGCCGACATGCTGGGCGCCCGGATCAACGTGTCGAGCGAGCCCGGCAAGGGCAGCGCCTTCACCATAACCCTGCCTGCGGAGTTCAGGGGCACGGCGGCCGCGCCGCCCGGAACGGCCGCGGAGGACTCACGGCCGGATGCCGCGGCACCCGGTCCGGCGGGCGATCCTGATCCGGCGGCGCCCGGCCGGACGGTCCGCGTGCTGATGATCGGCGACGACCCCGACCTGCACGACGCGGTCGACGGCGTCGTGGAGCGCCGCCGAGCCGCCGACCGCCTGGCCGATCCGCTGGCCGGCATATTGATGGTTCTCCATGCCTTCGGCGGGACCGAGGGGCTTCGGATGGCCCGCGCGCTGCGTCCGGACATCCTGGTGCTCGATGCGGAACTGCCCTGCCGCGACGGCCGGTCGCTGCCGGAAAGCCTGCTCGCGGAATTCGGCATGGCTTGCCCGCCGCAGATCCTGCTGGTGCCGTCGGGTTCGGAACCGATCCCGTTCCATCTGCTGGCCGACGCCGCCGAGTGCCTGGCCAAGCCCGCTTCCGCCGACGCCATCGCCGAGGCGATCCGCCGCGTCGCCGGCACCGACGCCCCGATGCCGTCGGCGCAGGTCGCCAGCGCCTGCGACGTGCTGGTGGTCGATGACGATGCCGCCGCCCGGGACGTCTTGCGCCGGACGCTGGAACGCGCAGGCTTCACCGTCGCCGAGGCCGAGGACGGGCTGGCGGCACTAGACCGGATGCAGACCCGCCGGCCGCTGGCCGTGGTCCTCGACCTGGACATGCCGGTGCCCGACGGCTTCCGGGTGCTGGAGATGATGCGCGGGGACGGCCGGCTCAGCGGCATTCCCATCGTCGTGGTGACCGCGCTGGACCTGGACGAGGAGCAGGTTGTCCGAATGGACGGGCAGGTTGATCGTGTGTTACGTAAAGGTGCATATGAACGGGACGATCTGGTCAGGACGGTCCGCCGGCTGATCGTCGGGGAACTGGCCGATCGCGAACTTGCAGATCTTGCGGGACCGTGACGGGAGGCGTCGATTGACTTGTATCCTGATCGTCGAGGATAACGACCTGAACCGCGACATGCTGTCGCGCCGCCTGACACGACGCGGGTTCCGGGTGATCGTCGCGGTCGACGGCGCCGCCGGTGTGGAGACGACGATCCGCGAGCATCCCGACCTCGTCCTGATGGACATGAGCCTGCCGGTGATGGACGGGTGGCAGGCGACCCGCACCATCAAGGCCGATCCGGCGACCTCGGCGATCCCGGTGATGGCGCTGACGGCCCATGCCATGACGGAGGACCGGGAGCGCGCCATGGCGGCGGGCTGCGACGAGTTCGAGACCAAGCCGGTCGACATCGACCGCCTGCTGGCGAAGATCGAGGCTCTGCTGACCCGCTTCCCCGCGGTGAGCGGGTCATGAGCGACGCCCCGTTCACCATCGAGGCGGCCCACGGCGAACTGAAGCGGCTGACCGGGAGCATCGCCGGCCACGGCGCCCGCGTGAAGGAGGCCGAGCCCTCGATCACCGACGAGGACGACCTCAAGATGCTGGGATACATCACGGTCTCGATCGCGTCGCTCCAGGACCTGACCGGCACTGGTACCCCGGCCGACCTGCTGAGCCGGCCGCACCGGCACGCCATCCGCAACTGCCTGAACGCGATCAAGGGCGGCGCCCAGCTTTTGGTCGAGGGCGCTCCCGACAACGGGATCGAGCCGGACGGACCCGCCGCCCGAGCGGCCGAGGCGATGGCCGAGGACAGCGACGCCATCCTGGCCTGCCTGGACGCGGTTCGCGTGGAAACCGGGTCCGAGTGACGGCGCGCCCTGCTCAGACGTACAGCCGCTCTCCCTCAAGATCCTTGTAGAGATCCGCGACGTACTCGCCGTACCCGTTGTAGAGCTGGGTCGGCACCATCTCGCCCGTGCCCAGCACCCGCTCCCTGGCTTGGCTCCAGCGGGGGTGGGGCACCTCGGGGTTGACGTTGGCCCAGAAGCCGTACTCGGCGGCCTGGATCTGTTCCCAGAAGCTGACCGGGCGCTGGTCGGTGAACGTGAAGCTGACGATCGACTTGATCGACTTGAACCCGTATTTCCAGGGCACGGCGAGCCGCAGCGGCGCGCCGTTCTGCTTGGGCACCGGCTTGCCGTACATACCGGTCACCAGGAAGGCCAGTTCGTTGGTCGCCTCGGCCAGGGTGAGGCCCTCGACATAGGGCCACGGGTACCAGAACTGGCGCTGCCCGCTCGCCATCCCGGGGTCCTGGAAGGTCCGCATCACCACGTATTTCGCGGAGCCGAGCGGCCGGGCGAGATCGACCAGGGCCTTCATGGGAAAGCCGCTCCACGGCACCGCCATGGACCAGGCCTCGACGCATCGGTGGCGGTAGAGGCGCTCCTCCAGCGGCATCCGCTTCAGGAGATCGTCGATATCGACGGTCTGCTCCTGCTCGACCATGCCGTCGAACGTCACGGTCCAAGGCCGCAGCTTCAGCTTCTGCGCCGCCCGCCAGATGTTCTTCTGGGAACCGAATTCGTAGAAATTCGTATAGGTGGTGGATTCGGCCGGGTCGGTGACGGCGCGGTCCAGAGTGAATCGCTCGTTGCGCGGCACCGGGTAGAGGCCGGCGGTCGGATCGTCCGCCGCCACCTCCGTCTGGCCGAACGCCGGTCCGCCGAAGACGGAGCCGGCCGCAGCGATGGCCGGGGCGGCCACGGCGGCCTTCAGCAGGCTGCGCCGGTTCAGGAAGACGTCTTCGGGCGTCGCCGCCGATTCCGGCAGTTCCCACCCCCGTCTGGATCGGATCAGCATGGCATTCCTTCCTCGGCAATCTCCGTTCGGGTCCGCGGACCCGTCGCTTGCAGATTTGACCTTGGAGCGGTGCGCGTGCAAATCAAGTTCGGGTGATCGCGCCGTGACGCGCGATCACCGGGACCCCGACGGGCTTCAGCTTTCCAGCATGCTGCGCAGCATCCAGGCGGTCTTCTCGTGGAGCTGCATGCGCTGGGTCAGCAGGTCGGCCGTCGGCTCGTCGCCGACCTTCTCGGCGGCGGGGAAGACCGAGCGCGCGGTGCGCACCACGGCTTCCTGGCCGGCGACCAGCTGGCGGATCATCTCCTCCGCCTTGGGCACGTCGGTGGCCTCCTGGATGGAGGTCAGGGCCGAATACTGGGCGTAGCTGCCGGGAGCCGGGAAGCCCAGGGCGCGGATGCGCTCGGCGATCAGGTCCACGGCCAGCGCCAACTCGTTGTACTGCGTCTCGAACATGAGATGCAGCGTGTTGAACATCGGCCCGGTCACGTTCCAGTGGAAGCTGTGGGTCTTCAGATAGAGCGTGTAGGTGTCGGCCAGCAGCCGGGACAGGCCTTCGGCGATCTCGCGCCGGTCGTTCTCGGCGATGCCAATATCGATCTGCATTATTCGTCCCCCTGGAAACTCGGATCCGAACCTGATCCGTAGCACAGATGTGGGGACCGGACACGAACCGGCAAAGGTTCTTTTTAGAATCGTTCCAATGTTTGTGACCTGCACGAATCGCATAGCGTAACGATCCAGGCCGGATGCCTTCCGGCCCATCACGAAAGCGTCAGTCGACCTGGGCGCTCAGCACTTCGGGAGGTCCGTCCGGATCGAGCGGCGTGCAGACGGCCAGTTCATGGTCGAGCCAGGGATTTGCCAGGACCTCGCCTTCGTCGGCCTCGGGAAGCAGCAGATGCATCCCTTCGCGCCCGGCCAGCTCGGCCTGGTCGGCGGCGACCTTGCGCGCTCCCGCCTCGTCCGGCGCGCGGACGATCAGCCGGCGGGTCTTGCGGTAATGCTCCCATTTGCGGGCCAGGGGGAGCACGGGTTCCAGAACGAAGAACGGCATCGGATCGTCTGTTCCTTCGGCCGCCGGGGGCTGGACGCCGCCGGCGGCAGTGGGGGGTTAGGCTCGCCCGATCAGCTCGCCCGATCAGCTCATGGACGAGCGAAGCATCCAGGCCGCCTTTTCGTGGGCGTCCATGCGATGGTTCATCAGGTCTTCGGTGACGGTATCGTTGGCGTCGTCGCAGATCTGGACGACGGCGCGGCAGGCCTGGGTGACGGTCTCGTTGTCACGCACCAGCTGCTCCAGCATGCCGCGCGCGTCGGGCACGCCGTGCTCGTCCTCGATCGTGCTCAGCTTCAGGAACTGGCTGAGGCTGCCCGGCGCGAAATAGCCCAGGGCGCGGATGCGCTCGGCGATTTCGTCGACCGCGGTGGTGAGGTCCGTATACTGCGTCTCGAACATCTCGTGCAGGCTATGGAACTGGGCACCCGTCACGTTCCAGTGAAAGCCATGGGTCTTGCCCAGAAGCGTGTAAGTGTCGGCCAGCACCTTCGCCAAGCCATCGGACAACGCCTTCCGCTGGTCTTCCGCGATACCGGTATGGACGGCCATCGGCTCATGGGATTGTGCGGTCGTACTTTCGAACGCCATGGTTTTCTCCTTGAAACATCGTGGATTGACTTGTCCACCCTGCCAATCCAAACTTGGCCGCACCTCGGCCAAGTCAACCCCGTCGCGGCACATCCGCCGCATAGGGGCTCGGGGCAGGCGGATTTCACTGTTTCAACGAGAAATCGGGGAAAAGGTGCCGTGAGCCGGCATATTTGACGCGGGCGCGGCTTGCCGCGGGCCGAGCGGGCGGGCCGGCCCCCTGCCGGGAGCCGGACCCGCCGTTCGTCACTGCGCCGCGACCAGCGACTGCCGCATCTCGACCGCCCGGTCGGCCAGCCGACCGGTCAGTTCCGCCAGATGGTCGAAGCTGGTGGTGAAGATGCCGAGACCCAGGGTCAGCGAGCGAAGCTCGACGATCAGGTCCCGCAGTTCCGCTTCCGGCATCAGGGCCTTGACCTCGTCCCAGCCGTCCCAGCCGGCGCGTCCGTCGAATCCCAGGATCTGGCCCCGGCGGCCGGTGATCAGCCGCTGCACCTTGGGCGTGAACTCCGTCGGAGCCGCGATGGTCACCTGAAGGATCGGCTCCAGCAGCACGGGATCGCATTTCGGCATCGCCTCGGCCATGGCCATGCGGCCGACCGTCTTGAAGGCCTGCTCGCTGCTGTCCACGGCGTGGAACTGGCCGCCGGTCAGGGTCACCCCGACATCGACCACCGGGAAGCCCAGCGGCCCCTGCGCCAGATATTCCCGCACGCCGGCCTCCACCGCCGGGATGAACTGGCGAGGCACCACGCCGCCGACCACCTTGTCGTCATACGCGAACCCGCTGCCGCGCGGCAGCGGCCTGACCTCCACATGCACGTCGGCGAACTGGCCGTGGCCGCCGGTCTGCCGCTTGAAGCGGGCATGCTGGGCGGTTCCCTTGCGGATCGTCTCCCGGTAGGCCACCTGCGGCGCCCGCGACCGGACCGGCAGGTTGTACTTGGTGCGCAGGCGATCCATCGCGAGCTGGAGATGGATGTCGCCCTGCCCCCACAGCACGATCTCGCCGGTATCGGCGTTCTGGTTGACCGACAGGGACGGGTCCTCCTCGGTCAATTTGGCCAGCGCGGCGCTCAACTTGACCTCGTCGTTACGCTGCTCGGCCGAGATCGCGGCGGAGTAGACCGGCGACGGCGGCGACGGCCACAACGGCGCCCGGGTCCGGCCGCCCTGGTCGTCGAGCACGTCGCCGGTCGCCACATGGTCCATCCGCCCGAAAGCCACGACCTCGCCGGTTCCCGCTGCCTGCTGCTTGTGCTGCTCGTGCCCGTGCATGCGGTAGATGCCGCTGACCCGGTCGCCTCCCAGGGTGATGCCGTCGGTGACCTCGCCCTTCCAAACCCTGGAGAAGCTGAGCTTGCCGGCGTGCGGCGCATGGTAGGTCTTGAAGACCTGCGCCACCACGCCCGCGGCCCCGGGGATCTCCAGCCGGGCCGCCGTCGCGGCGACCTCGGGCGTCTCGTGACGCAGGGCCTTCAGCAGGCGCCGGACGCCGTTGTCGTTCTCCGCCGAGCCGATGAAGACCGGGACGATCAGGTCGGACGCGAGGTCCTTGGCGAGTTGCCGGTAGACCTCCTCCTTGTCGGGCGCCACGTCCTCCAGCAGCTGCTCCAGCAGGCTGTCGTCGAAATCGGCCAGCGCCTCCAGCAGTTCCTGCCGGGCCGCCTGCTCGCGCTCGCGCACCGTGTCGGGCACCTGGACCAGGTTGGACGGGGCGTGGGGATTGTAGTGGTAGGCCCGTTCGCTGACCAGGTCGACGCAGCCGGTGACGGCGTCGCCCTCGCGGATCGGCACCTGGCGGAGCACCAGCGGGCGGGCCGAAACGGCCTGGAGCGCCTGCATCAGGTCGCGCACCCGGACGTCCTGGGTGCCCATGGCGTCCACCTTGTTGACGAACAGCATGTGCGGGATGCCGTTGTCGTCGAGGAACTTGAACAGGGGGGCCAGCATCGGCGCCTTGTCCGCCGTCGGCTCGCACACGACGACCGCGACGTCCGCGACCATCAGGGCCGCCTGGCCCTCTGCGGACAGCTCGACCGAGCCCGGGCAGTCGAGGAACGTCCATCGCTCGCCGAGATAGTCGGCGCTGGCCAGCCCGACCTCGACGCTCATCTTGCGGGCGCGCGCTTCCGGCGCGCTGTCTCCCACCGTGTTGCCGTCCTTGACGGTGCCTTTCCGGGTGACGGCGCCCGCCGCGAACAGCAGGCTTTCCATCAAGGTGGTCTTGCCGCTGAGATAGGGGCCGACGAGGGCGGCGCAACGTGGCCCCGCGATTCTGGTGCTTGGCATTCGGAACCTCCCAGTACCGTTCTGACGGATCGGGGGCGTCCGCGGGTTCGGCCTGTCTTGAAACGACGGCCGTGGACGTCGTCGACCCGCTACCGTATCGGTACGATCGATCGTCCTCCCGCCGCCGATGACTGTCCATGAAAAACAACATGCTGCACCGCCGAAGAGGTGCGACAGTCCCGCACGGCGGCGATACCTTTTGCAAACTATACCAAATGTTCTGTCTATTCTTGCCCCTGCGCCCGGACATTCAACTCCATTGACAACCATATCGTTTGTATTAATAGGTGTGCTCGCGTTTTGCAGCTATTCCGGTCGGGAGAATGATGATGCGCCAGTTCATCGCGGATTGGAGCGGCAGGATTGCCCTGGTCGGGGCCATCGTCCTGATGCTGGCGGGCGCCGCCGGCGCCGACTCCGCCAAGCCGACGCGCGACGAGGTGGAGGCGCTGACCCTGAAGGCGGCGACGCTGATCGAGTCGCGGGGGATCGAAGCCGCGCGGGAGGTCTTCAACCAGGCTGGCGAATTCCGCTTCGGGGAGATCTATGTCAACGTGATCGATTTGACCGGGACTTGGCTGGCCTATCCGCCCCGCCCGGCCGGAGTCGGCCAGAACGTGATCAACCTGAAGGACCCTGACGGCCGCTTCATGGTCAAGGACATCCTGAAGGTCGCGACGGAAAGCGGCCAGGGCTGGGTCAGCTACCGCTGGCTGAACCCGGTCTCCAACCGCATCGAGCCCAAGAACTCCTTCGTGAAGCGCGTGCCGGGCAAGGACCTGGTGGCCTATATCGGGATTTACGAATAGTGCGGCCGGCGCCGCCCCTCCCCGCAAAAAAGAACGCCCGCAAATCGAAAGACTTGCGGGCGAGTTGAACAGGGAGGCTTCACGTCTGGGAGACGCGGGTCCGAAGACCCAACCCCGGACCGGAGCCCGGGGCGAAACAGCGGATATTGCATCGCAACACCGCCAGATGATTATTTGGTCATGCGCTGCCCAGTTTCCATGCACGATTTGGGGAAGCGCCCATGCAACCTCCGCATGGCTTTGATATGCAACGATCTGTTCAGAACGTCGTCTCCGCCACTTTGCGCACCAGGAAGTCACGGAACACGGCGATGCGCTTGGAGTGGCGCAGTTCCTCGGCGTAGACGAAATAGGTCTCGACCGTGGGCCCGTTCAGCTCGGGCAGCACCCGCACGATGTCGCGACTGCCCTCGACCATGTAATCCGGCAGGGCGGCCATGCCCAGACCGCTCTCCACCGCCTTGAAGATCGCGTATACATTGTTGACGCGCATGATGGGATTGCGGGTTCCCTGGGGCGGATCGCCGGCGTCCAGCAGCCAGTTGATGTTGGTGATGGGCGCCCGCATGTCCGACGGATAGGCGATCAGGTCGTGGTTGTCCAATTCCTGGACCGTCTTGGGCACGCCCTTCCGCTTGAGGTAGCTGACATGGCCGTAGACATGGAACCGTATGGTCATCAGGTGGCGCTGGATCAGGTCGGGCTGGCGCGGCGAGGTCATGCGGATCGCGATGTCCGCCTCGCGCATGCCCAGGTCCAGCTCGGTATCGTCCAGCAGCAGGGAAAGCTGGATCTCCGGGTAGATCTGCAGGAATTCGCGGGCGCGCGGAGTGAGCCAGGTCGTCCCGAAGGCTACCGTGGTGGTGATCTTCAGCGGCCCCTTGGGGTGCTCGCGACTCTCCGTCAGCATCGCCTCGGTCATCGACAGCTTGGCGAAGACGTCGCGCGCGGTCTGGTAGAGCAGATCGCCCTGCTCGGTCAGGATCAGGCCGCGGGCATGCCGGTGGAACAGCGGCACGTTCAGGCTTTCCTCGAGCGCGCTGATCTGGCGGCTGACCGCGGATTGACTTAAATTCAGGCTTTCACCGGCATGAGTGAAGCTGCCGGCTTCGGCCACGGCGTGGAAGACCCGAAGCTTATCCCAGTCCATGAAACGTCCCGTTCATCGGCGGGCGGAATGATGTCCGTCCGTCGCGTCATCTTGGTCGGCGGAATGCGCCGACACTACGATGATATACCGCGACGTACATCAAGGCCACGGTCGTGAGGATCGAAAGAGCACGAATAACGGGCAACCGCCGCGAAAACGCCGGATTCGAGGGGCGTTTCCGGGCGGTCGCCACCTTAAAAGGGGGACTCAGTCCCAGGCGCCGATCATCTGCGTGGTCGTCGCCTCGCGGAGCGCCTCCTCGGGCGATCCCTCGGACTGGGCCAGGAACTTCTCCGCCTCCAGCGCCGCCATGCAGCCCATCCCGGCCGCGGTGACCGCCTGGCGGTAGACCTTGTCCTTCACGTCGCCGGCGGCGAACACGCCGGGCACGTTGGTGGCGGTCGAGTCGGGGGCGGTCAGGATATAGCCTTCCGGATCGGTGTTGACCTTGCCCTGGAAGACCTTGGTCGCCGGATCATGGCCGATCGCGATGAACACCCCCTCGACCGGCAGCGTCGAGACGTCGCCGGTCTTGACGTTGCGCAGCTTCAGCCCGGTCACCGCCTTCGGCGCGCCCTCGCCGCCCTCGCCCAGGATCTCGTCCACCACGGTGTCCCAGACCACCTGGATCTTGGGATTGCGGAACAGCCGCTCCTGCATGATCTTCTCCGCGCGGAACGCGTCGCGGCGGTGGATCACGGTGACCTTGGACGCGTGGTTGGTCAGGTACAGCGCCTCCTCGACCGCGGTGTTGCCGCCGCCGACCAGCGCTATCTCCTTGCCGCGGAAGAAGAAGCCGTCGCAGGTGGCGCAGGCGGAGACGCCGGCGCCGGCGAAGGTGCGCTCGCTCTCCAGCCCCAGCCAGCGCGCCTGGGCCCCGGTCGCGATGATCACGGTGTCGCCGGTGAAGAGGTCGCCGCTGTCCGCCTTGGCCCGGAACGGGCGCTGGGTGAAATCGACCTCGGTGATCACGTCGAAGAACATCTCGGTCCCGACATGCTCGGCCTGACGTTGCATCTGCTCCATCAGCCAGGGACCCTGGATGACGTCGGCGAACCCGGGATAATTCTCCTTATAGTGCCCCTACACATAAATGGTAACCTCCTACTTGCTGTCCAAAACTTACCTGAATGTCGAAACGTTAGTAAAGCAGGTTGGCGAATCGAGCAATGGGTCCCCGCCTAGGCGGGGACCCATTGCTCGATAAATTTTAATAAAATTCTTTTTGGTCGGGAACGGCTAACGATCGGCGTGGCACTCGTTGATCCGTCTAATACGGTTGCCCAACCGCCAAGCTGACACAGGCCAACTGATACGCAGGCATAAAGAAGCTAGATAGGAGATCCCCTGCGCGCGGGCGCGCACCACCGGTTCACGAAAAAATGGTGAAGCCGCTGGAGATGATCGCCGAAGGTGTCGATCTATCAGACGGCGATTGCAGGGAGGTTGGATTCTGATAGGTGATCCATCCCGCATAGGAGATTGACCGGTACCGCATCCAGGCATCACCGAGAGTCGCGACCCGGTTCGGGCCAGCACGGGGGACAGCTTCTGTCTTTGACTTGCGGTGCAGCGATCGCCATGGCAACAGCTTCACGGAGGCGATGATGGAAGCAATCATCGAACGCTGTGCCGGTCTCGACGTCCATCAGGCGACGGTGGTCGCCTGTGTGCTGATCGGCGAGGCCGACCGCAAGCCGCGCAAGGAGATCCGAACCTTCTCGACCCTGACCCGGGACCTGGAGGCGATGCGGGGCTGGCTCAAGGAACTGGGCGTCACGCATATCGGCATGGAGAGCACCGGGATTTACTGGAAACCGGTCCATACCATCCTGGAAGGCCACTTCGAGCTGATTGTCGCCAATGCCCATCACATTAAGAATGTGCCGGGGCGCAAGACCGACGTGAAGGACGCCGAGTGGATCGCCGACCTGGTGCGCCACGGCCTGGTCAAGCCGAGCTTCGTGCCACCACCGCCCATCCGCGACCTGCGTGACCTTGTCCGGCTACGGCGCTCCTTGGCCGAGGCGCTGGCGACCGAGCAGAACCGCACGCTCAAGCTGCTCGAGAGCGCCAACATCAAGTTGGCCAGCGTGGTCAGCAAGGTGTTCGGCGTGTCCGGTCGGGCGATGCTGAAGGCGCTGATCGAGAACACCGCCACGCCGCAGGAGATGGCGGACCTGGCGGAGCGGAGTTTGTGCCGCAAGCTGGAGCCGCTGGCCCTGGCGCTGGACGGCCGACCGAGCATCACCGCTACCTGCTGGCCTTCCACCTCCGGCGGGTCGAGGCGATCAAGGCGGATCTGCGTACCCTTGACGAGCGCATCCAGGAGAAGGCCCAGCCCTACGCGGCGCAGCGGCATCTGCTCCGGCAGATCCTCGGTGTTGACGGCCGGATCGCCGTGGCGATCAACGCGGAGATCGGTATTGACATGACCGTGTTCGGCAACGCCAAGCGCTTGGCCGCGTGGGCCGGGGTCTGCCCTGGCAATCACGAGAGCGCCGGAAAGAAGAAGAGCACGGCCGCCCGCAAGGGCAACATTCACCTCAAAACGACTCTCGTTCAAGTCGCGGTCTGCGCCGCCCGGACTGAGGTGGACCCCATTTCCGGGGTCCACCTCAGCTACCATCGATCAAAAGGCGATGCATGGTTTAGCGGCAGATATATCCGGTCTTATGTATCAGCCGCCACCAGAGCAGGATGGAATACGAAGTATTGTGCCCTATCGTCGCGGCTTTCGGATAAGTCACTGACAAAAAAGAACATATAGTGAACATAGTGCTTCCGCAGCGGCATGATCGCTGTAGACTCTGGGGATCGCCGAAGCCGGAGATTGCCCATGTCGCAGCACTTTCTCCTGAGCGCCGCCGCCCGGACCGTCAGCCTGAAGCAGATCCTGCGGATGGAGGAGGATGAGGCCTGGACGCTGTTCTGCACGATCCGCTGGCCGGAGACCGAGGGGGCGCCGGTGTGCCCGCACTGCGGCTGTCCGACCTGCTGGTCCTGTCCGCGGCCCAATGGGGCGCCGCGGTTCCGCTGCTCGGCCTGCCGGCGCGACTTCAGCCCGACGTCGGGCACCCTGTTCGCCTTCCACAAGCTGGAGATCCGCGATTACCTGGCGGCGGTCGTGATCTTCTGCGACGAGGTCAAGGGCAAGGCAGCACTCGCGCTGTCGCGCGACCTCGACGTCCAATACAAGACAGCCTTCGTGCTGGCCCACAAGATCCGCGAAGCGATGGCCTCGGAGGTCAAGGACCTGCGGCTTGGTGGCGCCGGGCGGCACGTCGAGATCGACGGCTGCTACGTCGGCGGCCACGTCCGGCCCGCGAACCGCAAGGACGATCGCATAGACCGGCGTCTGGCGGAGAACCGGAGCGGCCGGCGCCAGGTCGTCGTGGTGATCCGGGAACGCGCGCTGTCCGGCACCAGCCTGGGCGGCACCTTGCCCGCTGTGTTCGCCAGCGAGGATGCCGCCGCCAGCTTCATCAAGGCCAGGGTCGATCGCGCCTCGACGGTGCACGCCGACGAGTCTTCGGCCTGGAACGCCCTGCATGCCCGGTTCGACACCCGGCGGATCAACCACTCGGTCGAGTACGCCAACGACGAGGCCTGCACCAACCAGGCGGAGGCTTATTTCGCAAGACTTCGCCGGGGCGAGATGGGGCATCACCATCGCATCTCCGGTGTCTATCTGGTTCGGTACGCGCGGGAGGCTTCCTGGAAGGAAGATCACCGGCGCGACAGCAACGGCCTGCAAGTGCGCACCGTCCTCGTGCTGGTCACCCGCACCGGTCCGTCTGTCGATTTCTGCGGCTATTGGCAACGCAGCCGCCCCGCCGCCTGATCACTCGCGCACCTGCCAACTGACCAGGACACCGTCCTGGATCCGCTCCACCAGATCGGCGGCCTGCCGGTTCAGGGCATTGCTGACCAGCTTGCGCAGCAGCTCCGCCGTTCGGCCGTCCTGGGGATCGAGCCCCCGGCGCTCTATGATCTGCACGGTGATCTCGCGAACTGACAACGCCGCCGGCGCCGTTCGCAACACCTCGAGGAGCAACCGGGCCAGTTCGCCCGGCTTGAACCAGCTGTTGGGCCGGCGCACCGCCCTTGGAGGGATCGTTGCCGGCTCGAACTCGGGCGCGAACAGCCGCAAGACCGCGTCAACATGCAACAAATCGGCCCGGTGCTGGCCGATCCGCTTTTCCAGATCGGCGATGCTGCCGGACAACTCGGCCCGCTTGTCCTTCAAAGCGGCAACGACATGCGGTTCGGCCATAACCCGTATCCTCTTGAAAAGATGGGGTTATGCTCCTCATGTCGGGGGTACTTTGCAAGCCGCTCTTGGTGGCGGCAGCTACATAAGACCGGATATATCGCAGTATTTCCGATCCACGACCCTCCATGCCTCACGGTGTCAACGCCTCGATGATGCGGCAGTCCGAAACCAGCCCGCCGCGGCACTGGTGGGCGAGCCTGTCGAGTTCCGCCCGGAGCCGCTCCAGGTCCGCGATCTTACGCTCAACCTCGCGCATCTGCTCGACGACCAGGGCGTCCACCTCGCCGCAGGGCCGGTCCGGCTGGTCCGACAGGGCCAGCATTCGGCGCACCGCTTCGATCGGGAACCCGAGGCCGCGCGCTTTGCGGATAAACGTCAGCCGCCGGACGTGCGTTTCCCCGTAGACGCGGTAGTTGCCTAAGTTGCGCGCCGGTTCGGGCAGCAGGCCGATCCGCTCGTAGTAGCGGATGGTCTCGATGTTCACGCCGGTCAGCTTGCCCAGCGCGCCGATGGTGTGATCGACCGACGTGATTTTCTCCGACATGGCCCCTTGACCCTGTAGCTGCTACAGGGTCCATGTTTAGCACACTCAGACGGCGGCGGCATCCGCCCTCCGATGTTCACGGGGAGTACCATGCTGGACGAGGCACACATCGGGCAATTAGCGGCCGAGGGCAAAAGCACTCTCCGCTACAAGGTTGCGCACATGGACTGCCCGAGCTGCGCGACCAAAATCGAGACGGCCGTCGGCCGCCTCCCGGGCGTCGAAGACGTCAGCCTGAGCTATCACTCCCAGGTCTTGAGGTTGAAGCTTGACGAGGCCGCGACCCCCCGTGAGCAGCTGGAGGGCACGATCCGGGGTCTCGGGTTCGGCGTCGAAGACATGGACCGCATCCCGGTGTTGGTCGAAGGCGAGACAGACGTCGCCGCTCCCGCGAAGCAGCCGTGGTGGATGACGCCCAAGGCCCGTCTGACCGGCTTGATCGGGCTTTTCGTCGCCGTAGGCTTTCTGGTTTCTTGGTTCGCCCCTGCCCTGGAGGACTACGCTCTCGTCCCCGCCGCTCTTGTGGGCTTGGCCGTGTTCGGACGCCGAGCACTGGCCCTGGCCCGCGTCGGCTCGCCTTTCAGCATCGAGATGCTGATGTCGATCGCCACCGCGGGAGCACTCATTATCGGCGAGACGGCCGAGGCATCGATCGTCGTCCTGCTGTTCGCCGTCGGCGAGCTCCTGGAGGGTGTTGCGGCGGGCTCGGCCCGGTCCGGCATCGAGGCGCTGGCGGCACTCGTGCCACGAACCGCTCTCGTGATCGACGGGGAGATCGCCCGCGAGGTTCCGGCGTCGCGCCTGGAGATCGGCCAAGTGGTGCTCGTCCGGCCCGGTGATCGCGTCCCGGCCGACGGCAAGGTCGTCGATGGCGAGTCCGACGTGGACGAGTCCCCGGTGACAGGGGAGTCGGTTCCCGTTCCCAAGCAGGTCGGCTCAGCGGTCATCGCGGGCGGCATCAACGCAACCGGCGCACTGCAGGTCCGGGTGATGCGGGCGGCAGCTGACAACACCATCGCCCGCATCATCCACCTCGTCGAGGAAGCGCAGGCGTCCAAGTCGCCGACGGCGCGTTTCATCGAGCGGTTCAGCGCGCGGTACACGCCCTTCGTCATCCTGGTCGCGGTCCTGACCGTGCTGGTCCCGCCGCTCGCCTTCGGGGCGGACTGGCACACCTGGATCTATCGCGGCCTGGCGCTGCTGCTGATCGGCTGTCCGTGCGCCCTGGTCCTCTCCACGCCGGCGGCCATCACCTCCGGCATCGCCGCCGGCGCGCGGCGCGGCCTGCTCATCAAGGGCGGTGGTGCCCTGGAGACGATCGGCCGGGTCCGCGCCATCGCTTTCGACAAGACCGGAACGCTGACACAGGGACGGCCGCAGGTGACCGACCTGGTGTCGCTGACGGGGAACGAACGCTCCCTGCTCGGGATGGCGGCCGCCGTGGAGAACGGCTCCAGCCACCCGATCGCGCGGGCCATCCTGGACCGGGCAGCGGGCGACGGCATACCGCTCCGACCGGCACGCGGGCAGAAGGCTCTTCCAGGAAGAGCGGCGCAGGCCGTGGTCGGCGGGAAACTCGTCGAGGTCGGCTCGCCGCGCCACGCGCTGGAACGCTGCGGCCCGGAGAGCATCCCTGCCGACCGCATCGCCGCCCTGGAGGACGAGGGCAAGACCGTCGTCGTGGTCCTGGCCGACGCACAGCCGGTGGGCCTGATCGCACTGCGCGACGAACCGCGGCCTGACGCTTTGCGGGGCATTGCGGCACTCCGGGAGCTCGGCGTCCGCAGCGTCATGCTGACCGGCGACAATGGCCGAACCGGGCAGGCCATCGGACGGAAGCTCGGCATCGAGGTCAAGGCGGACCTTCTGCCCGAGAACAAGCTGAGCGAGATCGCGGCCCTGAAGGTCGGGGCACCGGTCGCCATGGTGGGCGACGGCATCAACGACGGCCCGGCGCTGGCGGCGGCCGATGTCGGCATCGCCATGGGTGGCGGGACCGACGTCGCTCTGGAGACCGCGGACGCCGCCCTGCTGGGCAACCGGGTCGAGGGTGTTGCCGACCTCATCGCGCTGTCCCGCGCGACGATGACGAACATCCACCAGAACGTGGCGGTCGCCCTCGGCCTCAAGGCCGTGTTCCTCGTCACCACCCTGCTCGGTGTCACTGACCTCTGGCTCGCCATCCTGGCCGACACCGGGGCCACCGTGTTGGTCACCCTCAACGCCCTGCGGCTGCTCCGCCGGGCGAAGTGAAGAAAGGCGCTATGACGAACTCTGAAAACGCCACAAGCCGGAGAACTGGTCTCTGGCTGGCGCTGGCGGTTGCCCTCCTTGCGGCGGCCGCCGATCAGGCATCCAAGTGGGTGATCCTTGAGCATGTCATGGATCCTCCGCGTCTCGTCGAGGTGACCCCGTTCTTCAACCTGACACTTGGCTTCAACCGCGGGGTCAGCTTCGGGATGCTCAGCAGCGACGAGGCGCTCGGCCGCTGGCTGCTGGTCGGCCTCACCCTGGGCATAGTGGCCGCTCTCATCGTGTGGGCCCGGCGTGCCGACGGCCGGATCGAGGCCGCGGCCATCGGCGGCGTCATTGGCGGCGCCATCGGCAACGTGATCGACCGGGTGCGTCAGGGAGCGGTGACCGATTTTCTGGATTTCCATGCGCTCGGCTGGCACTGGCCCGCCTTCAACCTAGCCGACGCAGCCATCTTCTGCGGCGTCGCGGCAATGCTGCTGCATTCGTGGGCTGCCGATCGTGCCGCCGACAAGAAGGTCAACGCGCTGCCGCTAAATGGGGCCATAGAGGATAAAAGGAACGAAGCATGACAGCCGAACCGATCCAGGCTCGCTGCGAGCTGCCGATCCCTGATCGAATTGACAGACGAAAACGCCGGAGAGTGTGCCCAAGGTTTCAAACGCGCCATCCAGCCAGCCGCACAGAGTGCGTTCGCCCGGCTGCCAGTGCCAGCTCAATCCAGGAGAATGGATAAGGTGAAATCATTTCTCTCAGCCATTGCCGTTTCCGTCACCATTATCACCTCGGTGGCGCACGCCGCCGAGGTAACCGCAGGTGATTTGGTTGTCGAGCAGGCTTGGGCGCGCGCCACCACACCGTCCGCCAAAACCGGCGCCACCTATCTGGCGGTCAGGAACACCGGCTCTGAGCCCGACAGTATCCTGTCCATGGAAACGCCAGTTGCGGGCCATGCCGTGGCCCACCAGACAAGACAGGAAGGCGATGTCTCGCGCATGAGTGAGGCTGGTCCGCTCAGCGTCCCGCCTGGTGGGGCGCTGGAGATGAGGCCCGGCGGGACGCACATCATGCTGATGGACCTCAAAGGTGGCCTGAAGGTCGGCCAGCAGTTCCCGCTGACCATCACCTTCGAGAAGGCCGGGCAGGTCGAGGTCCCGGTCAAGGTCGGCAAGCCCGGCGCCATGGGACCGGAGTGAGGATGCCATGGCCAATCTGAGGAATCTCCGCTTCTTCCTGTGGGCGCTCGTCGGCATGGTCGTTATCTCGGCCGCCTTGCTGACCTGGCTGGTATCGCGCGACGTACCATTGCGCGAGGGTCTGGTCGAACCTGGTCGTCCGATGGCCGAGGGAGCTGACTGGCGGCTCCTGGACGAGACGGGCAGCGCCTTCACGCCCGATGACCTGCGGGCCAAGCCAACGCTGGTGGTGTTCGGTTTCACCCACTGTCCCGACGTCTGCCCGACCTCGCTGTCCTACGTGGCGAGCACGCTCCAGGCACTCGGCCCGCAGGCTGAAGCCGTACGACCCTTGTTCGTGACGGTCGATCCGGAGCGCGACACGGCCGACGTCATGGCCGAGTATACCGACCTGTTCGATCCGCGCATTATCGGCGTGACCGGCGCCCCGGATCAGGTCGCTGCCGCCCTCAAGAGCCTGGGCGCCTATTCGCGCAAGGTTCCCCAGGACGACGGGGGCTATACCATGGACCACACGGCGACGATGCTGCTGCTGGACGATGAGGGCCGTCCGCGCTCGACCCTCGATATCCACGAGAAGCCGGAGGTCGCCGCCGGCAAACTCCGCCTCCTGCTTGAGGACTCATGAGCCGGAAGACGGGCCAAACCCCGTCACCAGATCCCGATAAACCAACCAGCCCCCTTGGAGTTACCCGATGCCCCTGAACCGAACCCTTCGCGCCGCCGTCCTGGCGGCCTCGTGCCTGTTCTCCGGTGCCGCCATCGCCCAAACGCCGACTGTCCCGCAGACCGCCACAGCCCCCCGCGCATTGGGGAGCCCGGATGCTCCGGTCGAGGTGATCGAGTATGCCTCGCTGACCTGCCATCATTGCGCGACTTTCCACAACGAGGTCCTGGCGCAGGTGAAGAAGGAGCTGATCGACACCGGTAAGGTCCGCCTCGTCTACCGCGACTTCCCCCTGGACCGCATAGCCCTGGAAGCGGCGATCCTGGCACGGTGCGTAGCACCCGAGCGTTACTTCCCGGTCCTCTCGGTCCTGTTCTCGAAACAGGAGGACTGGTCCCACGGGAAGGACCCGGTCGAGGCTCTGGCGCGTATCGGCGCACTGGCCGGCCTGTCACGCCCTGCCTACGATGCCTGCCGGGCCGACAAGGCGCTTCAGGACTCCATCGTCCAGTCCCGCCTCGAGGGCGAGCAGAAGCACGGGGTAGAATCGACCCCCTCCTTCGTGATCGATGGCAAGACCTACAAGGGCGTGCTCCCGATTGATGAGTTCAAGAAGGCTGTCGAACCGTTGCTGCCGAAGCCCTGAGTCGCCGCCGGCGAGAGGATTTCGCGTGCTTAGGCTGAGGCGCGGGACATCGAGAGGCAGTGTGATGAGAAACAGGATGACGGCGGGCCTGGGCATCCGGAGCGTCGCGGCAGTGCTCGCCACGGCAGCTGCGTGGTTCGGCAGTCCTGCCGCCGCCACGATCGGTGAGTGGTCGAGCCACGACACCCTGCAGGCCCGGCTAGTCTCGCCCGTGGAGGCTGTCGGCGATCGGGAAACCATTCCGGTGGGCCTGCACCTGATGCTCGCGGACGGCTGGAAAACCTATTGGCGTTCGCCCGGCGATGCCGGCGCGCCACCGACGGTGGACTGGTCGGCCTCCGCGAACGTCGCCGGGGTGGACTGGCGATGGCCCGCGCCGCACCGCTTCACCCTGTTCGGACTGGAAACCTTCGGTTATGACCGTGAGGTCGTCTTCCCGCTCGACATCCGGGTCGAACGTCAGGGTGAGCCGGTAGTCCTGCGCGGCCGAGCAGACGTGCTGGTGTGCAGCACCGTCTGCATCCCGGTCTCCCTGGAGATCGCACTCGACCTGCCATCCGGGCCGGCTGCGGCCGACGCCGAAGCCGCCAACCTGGTCGCCCGCTTCGAAGCGCAGGTGCCCGACGACGGCGTACGCTCAGGCCTGGAGGTCGAGGCAGCTTCGGTCGAGACCGGCAAGCCGGGGGCCCTGGCGGTTCGCATCGCCTCCAGCAGGCCGATGGTCGAACCCGACGTGCTGGTCGAGGGCGGTGACTGGACGTTCGGCAAGCCGGAGATCTCATTCGCACCGGATGGCCGCGGGGCCACGGCCAGACTGCCGGTCACGTCCGGTCCGGATCTGGTGACCATGCCTGGCAGGACGTTTGTGGTCACCGTGACGGACGGCCCAAGGGCCGCAGAAGCCCGGGTCACGGTCGCCGCATCAAAGACCGGCGGCACGGGTATCGGTGACCTGACCCCAATCCTTCTCCTGGCGCTGCTCGGCGGGCTTGTACTGAACCTGATGCCATGCGTGCTGCCGGTGCTCAGTCTGAAGCTGCTGTCGGTGATCGACCGGCGCGACACCGGGCGTCGTCGCGTGCGGCTGGGCTTCCTGACGACGGCCGCGGGGGTCATGACCTCCATGCTCCTGCTGGCGGGCATGCTCATCGGCCTGAAACTCGCGGGATCCGCCGTCGGTTGGGGCGTGCAGTTCCAGCAGCCGCTGTTCCTGGTGGCCATGGCCGCCGTGCTGGTCGCCTTCTCCGCCAGTCTTGCGGGTGGTCTCGACATTCCCCTGCCGTCCCGTCTCGCCACGGTCCTGGGGCGCGCGGGCGGGAGCGGACATGCCGGCGACTTCGCAACCGGGGCCTTCGCGACCCTGCTGGCGACGCCGTGTTCGGCCCCGTTCGTCGGCACGGCCGTTGGCTTCGCGCTGGCGCGCGGTCCGGTCGAGATCCTGACCATCTTCGCCGCACTGGGCGTCGGCCTGGCATCGCCCTACCTGCTGGTTGCAGCCTTTCCACGGCTGGTCAGCCTCATGCCCCGGCCCGGCCGGTGGATGGCCATGCTTCGCCGGGTGTTGGCCGTAGCACTCCTCGGGACCGCGGCATGGTTGCTGGCGGTGCTGGCGGCCCAGACCTCCTGGCAAGCCGCCTTCGTCATCGCGGGCACCCTGGCCGTGCTCGGCGCGGCACTGATCCTCCGGAACCGCCTCGGCTTCCCGGCGACGCTGGGGCTGGTGGCGGTGTCGCTGTCCGCCGCGGTGGCGTCCCCGGCGTTGCTGAGCGAACCCGCGGAAACGACCGGGACGGCGGCGGCATGGGCGCCGTTCGACCAGGTCGAGATCGGCCGGCTGGTCGCGCAGGGGAGGACGGTGTTCGTGGATGTGACGGCTGACTGGTGCATCACCTGCCAGGCGAACAAGTCGCTGGTCATCGACCGGGGCAAGGTCGCGGACGCGCTGGCGGCACCGGGCGTGGTCCCCATGCGGGCCGACTGGACGCGTCCCGACCCGCGGATCTCGGACTACCTGGCCCGGAACGATCGCTACGGCATCCCGTTCAACGCCGTCTACGGCCCCGGCGCGCCGAGCGGGATCATCCTGCCGGAACTCCTGTCAACAGAGACCGTCCTGGACGCGCTTGGGCGAGCACGGGACGCTTCCACCCTGAATTCACAGAACACTAAGGGCGGCTTTGAGGTGAACGCTTCCGACGATGCGCCACGAGCGCGCTGAGAGAGCACGGATGAACACGGAATTATGAACACCGATCCAGAACTCCCGGAATGGGACGGATCAAGGGCATGATCATGCCGATCATGACCATGACGGTCAGGGACACCCGAGCGGCCTCGAACAGGACGGCAGATTTAAGCGGTCGTCGCAACAGCCTGACGCAGGAGGTTGCGATGAAGAAGCAGAAGCGGCGATCGGATCGATCTGGGCGGGCTCCCCTGCGGTCACCTGGCCGGCCCCCCTCGTAGCGCAACGTGAGGAGCCCCGGCAATTCTGGGCGGCGATTGCGACGGGACAAACGAGCGAGGATGCGGCATCTCTTGCCAAAGTGTCGCCCGCGGTGGGGACACGGTGGTTCCGAGAGGCAGGCGGCATGCCACCAGCGAGGTTCTCATCATCGGAGAAGCCGCCGTCGGGACGGTACTTGCAGTTTGCGGAGCGGGAGGAAATCGCGCTGCTGCGTGCCCAGGGGCGTGGTGTGCGGGAGATCGACGCGGGCGATGGTGAAGACGGAGCTGATCGCGGCCATTTCAGGCGGCTTGTTTCCGGAGCGCCTCGCTGGAGGCCCAGTTCCAGGGCAGGAGTTCGTGCAGGCGGGTGACCAGATGGTCGCCGATGCGGTCGAGCATTGCCGCGCAGCTAGTACCATAATCAGATCTCAATGCTTCCAGACACTTGAAGAAGGGGTCATAATGAACAATTCGTCGAGATCGGCCGGACCGCCCGCTCGGCCGGGTTGTTGTACCGCTTCGCGTTGCCCAAGGGCCCGATCGCCACGCGCCCGTCCTCGATGAACAGGGAGAATGCCTCGACGCGCTTGAGGAAGTAGCACATTGCGGTTGACAGGCCGCCTTTGCCGGGAATGCACCGGAGCCGGTCCTCGCACCATGTCTGGAAGGCTTCGACGAGACCTCGTCTCCGCTCTTGCCGCATTCGGCGGCGCTCCTCCGCCGGTCGCCCGGTAATCTCGCGCTCGATATCGTAAAAGGCGCCGATCCGCTCCAGCGCCTCGAAGGCGATCGGGGAGCCGGTGGACGTGCAGCTAGGCTAGATCGTGAGCGCCGGGGGCCGGATGGACGTGCGACTGGAGTGGATCGAGCGCAGCCCGGATCTGACGAATGAGAAGGAAGACGGCAACGGTTGAGGAAAGGTACTATCACGATTACCCCACGGAGCCGACCGGCGGCGAGAATCCATACCATTGCTGCTCTCACTGCGGCGTGTCCGAACCCCGGATCGACGGGCGGCTGAAGAGGCATGCATTGTAATGCCGGTTTCTATATGAAGGGCGGATAAAAGCTTGGCTCTTCCGCATTCCCGGTGCAGGTTGGTGCAAACGGGCGATTGGACGAGCATATAAAAGGAACCAGTCCTTCCGCAGCTGCATCGCTCTTGATCACTGAGCCTCTGTTGTCGGACGGGCTGGTCGAACGGCGACACAATGATAATGAACCTTTTTCTACCCCGCTGAAACAATTACTGTTTCCTGTCAACAATACACCGACCTTCTTCGAGGATCAAAACAGCAGCTTCAACGCCAAGCGCAGCACCGAACTGGCAGAGCACCATTACCGTTGGATTGCGCACTCCACGTTCTACGCCACTGACATAAGTCCGGTCCACGCCGGCGGTGAGAGCAAGATCCTCCTGTGACCACCCTCTAGCTTGGCGCAGCCGACGTAAATTTTGTCCTACCAACAAACGTATGTCCATACCGGACGCAAGCGTGTTGCAGACAGGAAGTCTACGGACTATAGTCTACAAACGGAGGAGGAATTGGCGCGGAGGCACCACGGCGCCGCCGTCAGGCAGTTAAAGCCAAAAAGGTCTGATATGATGAACCATACGTATCAGCAGTATATTCGGAGCAGCCTGTGGCGCAGGAACCCAGCGCGTCTGGAGGAGCTGCGACGGTCTGATCATCGCTGCCGCTTGTGCAACAGAGCACCCCCAGAGGTGGTTCTGACGGTCCATCACCGAACCTACGAGCGACTCGGTCACGAACAACCAGAGGATCTCACGACCCTTTGTACGGAATGCCATTTCGCCGTTACTGACCGCGAACGACGCTGGCGCTATGCAAAAAGCCCGGTGTACGTGCAGGAAGTTCGCCATCTGGTAAATAGGACATTTCCTTCGATCGAAGAGGAGGCCCTTCATGACCTACTCGTTGCTGCATATCCGGATGACCGGCGTCGCGCCCTTGATTATGCGCGCGGCTGTGTTGGCCGATCCTCTTCATCCTCTTAGCCGTAAACTCAGTGAAATCACCCGAAAGAAGCTGAAGACCGATGCGGATTTTGAAAGAATTGCTCAGATCGAGTGGTATGGTAGTCTTTGGGCAGAGCACGGCAAATTGGTAATCCCTGGTGAAGCCATTGAGGCCATGTTTGTGCGCGGGGCCCGAACTCGTAGAATTGGCCGTGCTGCTCTGGCCGGCCTCATTTGTCCGAACAATTCGAAACTGATCTACGATGGCCCTTCAAGTTTAGACGACCTCTGGGCTAATCCTGAATACCGCATCCGCTCTCCAGTACGTGTTAACGCAAATCGAACGATTAGAACTAGACCGATAGTACGCCAATGGGCAGCTGATGTTGAAATACATTATCAGTGTTCACTGCTGAACGAGCGCGACATCTTAGATATTTTTTGCCTTGCTGGTGAGCAGTTTGCTTTAGGAGACTGGAGGCCACGCTTCGGCAGGTTCAGTGTGTCTCAGTTGTAAAGATTCTTGTTTGAACTTCTTCGGTTTTGCTTTGGTGGGGTGGGGTTTGGTTTGGCATGCTAGGGTCTTCATGGGGTGGCATTTGCCACCCCACTTTCCCCGCTGCCATATAAACTCACATTGGGGCGCATGTTGGAAACTGGAGGACAAGATGAATGTTCGTCTGCTACCAATCCGTTTAGGGGACAGACGGCTAGTTGCTCGCGGTTGGCTTATCTTTGCCTATGGGGCCGTACGTGGAATTGTGACTGAAAGATCAGATGGCTGCATCCATTATGGTTACTCATGTGATCGCCGCCTGCAGCCAGAAGATGGGTACATGCTCTTCCACAGTCTTGAAGAAGCTTCTAAGTGGTTTGATGATCGGTTAACTGAGTAAGGAAACATCCCACTTAAGTCAAGCATTCGGTACGCTTGTCTCTCTAGTTTTATGACTTCGGCCCCTGGAGCATATACAGGTGAGCGTTGCAGGATGTATGTCACCTGCTCTGAAGAACTGGGCATCCGGTTGAGATTTCTATGAAAGCTCCGCACCGACCCTTTCCTCGCAAAAGTTGTCCAGTTCTCGTTCGGCTAACAACTTGATCGTGCTGGCATAGTTGTATTAAGCATGATTTCGGTAGAAGCAGCAATATCCCGAAAAGACCAACAGGACTCAGGAACCCGGCATGCCGAAAAGCTTCGACGTCGTAATTGCTTGTATGGGGTTTTTGGTGTCAAGCCGGTAATCGTTGTTGGGCTCCTTCAGTTCGGTTGCGCTACAGGGCTACAGTGCCGTGCGCTAAATCCGAAGCACCCATACCGTTGCTCTGGCATTTCTGGGCCACACCACGCTCCAAAGCGATCCAGATTTAACGCAATCCGCTGTAGTGGCCGGATCAAGAGCGCGCCCGGTCGGCGCGTCACCGCTGAACTGAACCGCGCCGGGATTCCCGGAGGCCGATTTGGTTGAGTCACGCCGCCCTGGCGGCATCCTCGGTTTGAGCATAGTAGAGCGCTTCGGCCTCGGCGGGCGGGATATTGCCGGTGGGTTCGAGCAGGCGCCGGTGATTGAACCAGTCCACCCATTCCAGGGTGGCGAACTCGACGGCTTCCAGGGTCCACCTCACAAGAAATGGGGCCTCCGGTAAACCCGGTGCGGTTCAGTTCATTGCGCGATCCTGGCAGGCTGCCAGATCATCCTTGCACGCATCGCGGTAAGAACTGAACAGCCCAGGAGTGCACTGCCTGGCGACGAGGGGATCCTTGAGGCCGTCCTCCCTTCGTTACGAATTGTTACAAATCAGCCGGCAGGGGAAACTGCCGGATTGCGGCTGTGTTTGAGAAGGCGTCACTACCTGATGAGGTGCGTCACCACTGCAGGTGATGCGCCAATCAAATGTTGAACACGGGCTAAAGCTGTGCCTCAAACACCTCAAGGGCCCGGAAGCGTTGTTCAAGCTGGTGAGGGAGAGTGAGATGCAAAGCCAATGACACGGCCTGCGTGCAGACTGGTCATCAGCCGCGATTAGCATGCAGGCATTTACACGGCAAAGCGGCAGTTAACCTGAACCGGTTGTCACTCGCCGATCCTAAGTCCAGATGGTCATCCGAGGAGCCAGTTCCCGCGAACAATCAAAAGAAGAGGGTAGAACTCATCCGCCGCTCGAAAGCGTGATTCGCGCCGCTGCCACCTTGAAAATGTAAAGAGCAGGAGAATAATGAATGCCGGAGAATAAGGATGTCATTGTTCTAACAGGTGCAAGTGGCTTCATCGGCAGCGGCGTCATCAAAAGACTGGCTGAGCAGTATACGCTTGTTGCTCTTGACCGTCCCGGTCCGCCTGACCCGCCGGCGCCAGCCCACGCCGTTGACTTTGATTTGAGCTCAGACGAAAAGGTGATAGTTGCCTTAGAGGAGGTTCGCCGCCGCTTTGGGACACATATCGCCTCCGTCCTGCACTTCGCCGCCTACTATGATGTTTCAGGCGAACCGAACGCGCTCTACGACAAGATTACCGTCCAGGGCACACGTCGGCTGATAGACAGCTTTCAAGACTTTGACGTCGAGCAGTTCGTCTTGGCGAGCACGATGCTGGTCCATAAGCCTACCAATCGGCCAGACAAGCTCATCAACGAGAGTTCGCCTGTCGAACCGTCCTGGTCTTACCCCGAGTCGAAGGTGCGCACAGAGCGCCTGCTGCACGAACGGCACGGACAAATCCCGGTGGTTATGCTCCGAGTCGCTGGCGTCTATGACGATCTTGGCCACTCTCCCTTTATCGCTGAGCAGGTAGCACGGATTTATGAGCACCGGCTCATCGCCCACCTTTACCCCGGGATGCTTTGTGCCGGTCAGTCCTTCGTCCACATCGACGACCTGAGTGACGCTATCGCCCGCCTGGTCGAGCGCCGTCGCGATCTCCCGCCTGAACTCCCGCTCCTCATCGGCGAGTCAGATGCGGTGGGGTATGCGGAAGTGCAGAACATCATCGGTGAAGCCATGCATGGTGAGAACTGGATGACGGTGCGTGTTCCTCAGGGTCTTGCCAAAGTGGGTACATGGCTTCAGGATGAGGTAATCGGCTCAGACGATTTCATCAAGCCTTGGATGGTCGAGCAGGCAAACGACCATTATGTGCTGGACACTTCACGGGCGCGCGAACTCCTTGGCTGGGAACCGAAACACAGGTTGCGCGATACACTCCCCCGGATCGTGGCGGCGCTCCAGCGGGACCCTGTCGCTTGGTACAAAGCAAACAAGCTGAATCCCGCTCTCGTCGCTTGGCATGGACAGCGGCCAGCACGCGAAACTCCGAAAGAAAGCACGGACCACGGCGCAGCCGCCAGTGCCTTGGCTCATGACGACGATAGTGCCGACCATGCCGCGATGGGTCACACAGAACAAGGTGATGCCCATTCCGGAAATGACCCAATGACCGGTATGGGTGGTCATGATCACATGGCCATGATGGAGCAGGACGCCCGGCGCACCCGTTGGGCACATTTCGCCAACGTCGGCTTAGGCTTGTGGCTCGCAGCCAGTCCGCTGGTCTATGACGCGGTTTCGAGCGAGACAGTAGGCGCTGCGGTCCACGCTGTGACTGAAGAGCGCGGGCTGCCCTCAGTCGAATGGCGAGCGGGCGCCCTCATGGCGAGCGACATTGTCAGCGGGCTGTTAATCGCCTTGTTCGGCACTCTTTCGCTTTCCAAACGAACAGCCTGGTTCGCGCAGTGGGCGGTCACCTTCATTGGAATCTGGCTCTTGTTCGCTCCGCTTCTATTTTGGAGCCCGAGCGCAGCGCAATACCAAAACAACCTTCTCGTCGGCTCGCTCGTGATCGCCTTCTCTGTACTTGTACCCATGATGCCAGGCATGAGCATGGCTGGCATGATGGACCCGAAGGTGGTGCCACCCGGCTGGACCTACTGTCCATCGACCGGCGCGCAGCGGCTACCAATTGCCGCTCTGGGCCTTATTGGCCTTCTTATCTCGCGCATGCTTACCGCTTACCAGCTCGGGCACGTTGATTACGCCTGGGAGCCGGTCTTCGCGGGCAATCCCCTCGACCCGAAGAACGGTACGGAGGAGATTATTACCTCGGCCGTCTCGAAGGCTTGGCCCATCCCGGATGCGGGTTTGGGTGCCGTGAGTTACATACTCGAGATCCTTATGGCAGTCATGGGCACCCGCGACCGTTGGCGTACAATGCCGTGGATGGTGACCTTCTTCGGCATCCTTGTGATCCCGCTTGGGGTAGTGAGCATTTATTTCATCATCATCCAGCCGATTGTGATCGGCACTTGGAGCACGCCCGCATTGCTCGCAGCAGCCGCAATGCTCGTCATGATCCCCTTCGCCCTGGACGAGGTAATCGCGATGGGACAGTTTCTGTACTGGGCTCATTGCCGGGGCAAGCCGCTGGTCCGGACCTTCTTTCAGGGCGACGCGGTTGACGGCGGCCAGGAGGACACCTCCGATACACTCTCAAGCCCCCGTGCGATTTGGATGGATACGATACGCGGTGTCACATTGCCCTGGACGCTCAGCGTTTCAATGGCCATTGGCGCGTTTCTCATGTTGACCCGGCCTATCTTCGGAACGTCGGGCCAGATGGCCAACAGCGACCATATCGTCGGCGCGCTGATTATCACCGTGGCGATCATTGCGACGGCAGAGGTGGCTCGCCCGCTTCGGTTCATCAACGTTCTGTTCGGCGTGTGGCTCGTCGTTGCGCCTTGGCTTCTTGACGGTGCCTCAAATCTAGCTGCCATAGCGAGCGTCATTTTGGGGTTGGCGCTTATGGGCCTGAGTCTGCCGCGTGGGCGACGTAGCAACGAGCACTATGCAAGCTGGGACCGGTACATCATTTGAGGAATACAATCATGGTTCATGATAATCCTCATCCGTTACATGGCCAAGCGGCTCTGGTAACCGGTGGCAGCTCAGGCATCGGAGCTGCTACCGCCTATGCCTTAGGGGCCGCCGGAGCGGCAGTTGGTGTCAATTACCGCTCCCATCCTGAAGGAGCACAGCGGATTGTCGAGAACATCCGAGAGAGTGGTAGTAAAGCGATCCCACTTGAAGCTGATGTTTCGAATGAGACCGAGGTCCAAGCCATGCCCGATGCTTTCATCGGTGAGTTCGGCCGAATTGATATCTTGGTAGCGAACTCTGGGATTCAACAGGACGCGCCCTTTAGCGATATGACCTTAGATCAGTGGCAGCGTGTCATCAACGTGAACCTTACAGGCCAGTTCCTGTGCGCCCGCGAGGCAGTCCGGCGGTTCCTGAAGCAGGGAGTTGCCCCGTCGGTCTCACGAGCACGGGGTAAAATTATCTGTTTGTACTCTGTCCATGAAGTTGTTCTTTGGGCTGGGCACATCAACTACGCGGCATCAAAGGGTGGCATCATGCTAATGATGAAAAGCCTCGCCCAGGAGGTAGCCGAGCATGGCATCCGGGTAAACGGCAATGCGCCGGGAGCCATCAAGACGTCAATCAACAGGGAGGCCTGGAGTACATCTGCGGCTGAACGCAAGCTGCTTGAGCTGATCCCTTACGGGCGGGTCGGCGAGCCGGAAGACGTTGCGAAAGCCGCGGTCTGGCTAGCGTCGGATGCATCGGACTATGTGGTTGGAACCACAATATTCGTCGACGGGGGCATGGCCCTCTATCCGGGGTTCCGGGAGAACGGTTGAGCCTGTTTCTTTAACTGCACCTTGGAGCCCAAGATGCCGTCTCGGATTGAGGATTATGCGCTGGTCGGCGACTGCGAGACCGTAGCCCTAGTGGATCGTAACGGATCAATCGACTGGCTGTGTTGGCCGCGGTTTGACTCTGGCGCGTGCTTTGCTGCATTGCTCGGCGGGCCGGAGCATGGACACTGGATCGTTGCTCCCGTCGAGTCGGGGCCGCGTGTCAGTCGACATTACCGTAATGGGACAATGATCCTGGAGACTGACTTTGTGACGGCGGATGGCGCCGTCACACTGATTGACTTCATGCCGTTACGTGGTGCTGCATCCGATTTAGTGCGCATCGTTGTCGGGAGGCGTGGGCAAGTTACAATGCGTACGGAGTTGGTGCTTCGTTTCGGCTACGGCACCATGATCCCGTGGGTCACTCGTTTGCCAGACGGGACTGGCTTGCGGGCCATCGCAGGCCCGGATATGGTCGTACTGCGGACGACAGTCCCACTCCATGGTGAGAATCTTAAGACCCTTGGTGAATTCACGATTCATGCGGGAGAGAGTGCCTCATTCGTCCTCACCTACGGCCCCTCACACCTCCGCCTGCCGGAGCCTGTTGACCCGGTTGCTGCTCTCAAGGACACCGAGGCATTCTGGCAAGAGTGGTCATCGCGCTGTCAGCACACGGGTGAGTGGCGCGATGCCGTTCTGCGCTCCCACATTACGCTCAAAGCTTTAACCTACCGCCCGACGGGCGGCATAGTTGCCGCGCCGACCACCTCTCTACCGGAACAACTCAGAGGGCCCCGCAATTGGGACTACCGATTCTGTTGGCTGCGAGATGCTACGTTTACACTGTTGTCGCTCATTGACGCCGGCTACTTAGAAGAAGCATGCGCTTGGCGCGAGTGGCTGCTGCGTGCTGCGGCAGGAAGTCCCCAACAGGTACAGATCATGTACGGTGTCGCCGGCGAGCGCCATCTAAACGAGTGGGAGGTGCCGTGGCTGCCCGGCTATGAAGGCTCGCAGCCTGTCCGCGTGGGCAATGCCGCGTTCGGGCAACTCCAACTCGACGTTTTCGGAGAGGTGATCGACGCTCTTTACCAGGCACGAGTCGCAGGGCTTCCCGGGAGCGAAGCGGGCTGGGCTCTGGAGCGCGCACTTGTTGATCATCTCGAGACAGTCTGGAAAGAGCCCGATGAGGGCATCTGGGAGGTGCGTGGGGGGCGCCGCCACTTCACCCATTCCAAAGTCATGGCCTGGGTTGCTCTCGACCGTGCTATCAAGGGCGTGGAGACCTTGGGCCTCAAAGGCCCTGTGGAGCATTGGCGCAAACTTCGGCGCACAATTCACGAAGACGTATGTCGCAACGGATTCAATTCCGATCTAAGCAGCTTCGTGCAATCGTATGGGTCGACGGAGCTGGATGCCAGCTTGCTTTTAATCCCTCTGGTCGGCTTCCTACCCCCAAGTGATCTACGCGTCCAGCAGACCGTCAATGCGATCGAGCAACGTCTTGTCGTGGATGGGTTAGTGCTACGTTATAATACCGGAGAAGCAGCTGACGGCCTGCCACCCGGGGAGGGAGCATTTTTGGCCTGCAGCTTCTGGCTCGTAGACAATCTAGCCCTCCTGGGACGGCACAATGATGCGCGCGCTTTGTTCGAACGGCTTCTGGACTTGCGAAACGATGTCGGCCTCTTAGCGGAGGAGTATGATCCTCGCACCGGCCGGCATCTTGGTAACTTTCCACAGGCCTTCAGCCACCTTGCTCTTGCCAACAGTGCCCGCAACCTGTCTGCAGGCCTCCGGCCCGCAACGCAACGCGCCAGCAGCTAAGAATGCTTCTTTAAGACAGACGCAGGAATATGTAATGCATTTAACTCCTCCATACTGAAGGCATCCGGCCCTGTTTATTTCCACAAACTGCATAACTTATTTTCGCGTCTGCCCTTAGTTGCGGCGCTCTTGCCTGGATGCCCCTCCGGGATGAGTGAAGGTCGGCGCCCGACGGGCGGAGGGCTGTGCCTGCGGCCATTATCGACAGTCACTAGACCCGTTACATATGGCACCGCCGTCCCGCAAAGACCGCTCCAGCATCACAGCGATCAAAGACGCCGGTACTGCTTATGATATCCGCTTTAGTTTCAAAGAACTTCAGCTTGTTACGAAGTGTTACAAATGAGTTCGTTCGCGAGACGGCTAGTGATATGGAGTGTTTAAAGGGCATCAACCTCGCAAAGGAGGCCGTCGCGAACATGTAGCAGTGCATCCAGAAGTGCCTGATTGACATGGTGCTTGCTTGAGAAATCTCGGTCCGGGAAATGTGCTGCAGGCACGCTGGAACCTCATCAGATAATGGGCATGACTCGAAGCGGCGTCCTCTGTCGCGCCAATGTTGCCTGATGTACATGCCTCCCTCGGCTGTCTATGAAATAGTGTTCTCACCCAGTCCAGAGTAGTCAAACGTGCTGCCCGATTCTGTCCCTTCCAGAGGTTTCGCCGAGGAGGCTGGATGTCCTTAGTTAGGGCAAGTCGGATGAGATCATGCACTCGTTGTGATCTCGTTTTATTTCGGATTACGAGTTGCTTTATTTATGAAACTGCGCCTCTAAGAAGGTAGCAAGACAAAGCACTATGCTGAGATCAGCCATCATAACAAACACTGGGGGAATGTAGCATAATGGCCCGCGAGATAATTGATATACATCCCGACGTGAAGGGCAACGTCAGTGACGCCCTGATTCGCTCTATCGAGGAGTGTTACTCCTGCGCTCAGACCTGCATCTCGTATGCGGACGCCTGCTTGGCCGAGGACATGGTCAAGGAACTCCGTCAGTGCATTCGGCTCAATCTCGAATGCGCGGACATCTGTGTGGCCACTGGATCAGTCGCGACACGATGCACCGGATCGAACGAAGAACTGATCCGCTTCACACTGAGGGCCTGCGCGGTCGCTTGAGCTATGGCGGAAACTGGGTGATGACGGTCTGAGGAAGGCGGCGTATCGAGGTGGGTGACCAAACCTGCCAGAACCTCCACGAGGGAGCGATACGCCATGACCGAAGATAGCAAAGTTGTCCCGCTGCGTCAGCCTGACGAGATCGACGACCCGTTGACCGCCGTTTTGCGAACCGGAGCCCGTCGGCTGCTGGAGCAGGCGATCGAGGCGGAGGTGGCGGCTTTCCTGGCCGAGCGGAAGGACCTCAAACTGCCGGATGGCCGTGACCGGCTTGTCCGGCATGGTCACGGCCCGGAGCGCGTGATCCAGACCGGCATCGGCCCGGTCGAGGTCCGCCGGGCCAAGGTCCGCGACCGCGGTGCCGAGAATGGCGGCGAGCGCATCGATTTCACCTCGACACTGCTGCCGCGCTGGGCACGCCGGACACGCAGCCTGGATGCTCTGCTTCCCATCCTCTATCTTCGCGGCATTTCCACCGGCGACTTCCAGGAAGCCCTGGCCGCGCTGCTCGGCAAGGAGGCGCCGAACCTGTCACCCGCCGTCCTCGTCCGGCTGAAGGAGGACTGGGCGGCCGACTACGCGCGCTGGCAGGGGCGCGACCTGTCGGCCCGCCGGTACGTCTATGTCTGGGCCGACGGCGTCTACCTCCAGGCCCGCATGGAACCGGCGGCCGAGTGCATGCTGGTGATCATCGGCGCCACCCCGGAGGGCCGGAAGGAGCTGGTCGGTTTCCAGGTCGGCGTGCGCGAGAGCGCGCAGAGTTGGCGCGAGCTGCTGGTCGACATCCAGGCCCGCGGCTTGGCGGTCGCCCCCGAACTGGCAATCGCCGACGGCGCGCTCGGGTTCTGGAAGGCGTTGGAGGAGGTCTTCCCCGCGACCCGGCATCAGCGCTGCTGGCAACACAAATCGGTCAATGTCCTGAACAAGGTGCCCCGGTCCGTCCAGCCCGCGGTGAAGCGGGACCTGCGGGAGATCTGGATGGCTCCGGACCGCAAGACGGCGGAAGCCGCCCTGGTCACCTTCGAGAAGAAGTATGCGGCCAAGTACGCCAAGGCGGTCGAGTGCCTGACCCGGGACCGCGAGGCTCTGCTCGCCTTCTACGGCTTCCCCGCCGAACACTGGGATCACGTGCGGACCACGAATCCCATAGAAAGCGTGTTCGCGACCGTACGGCACCGGACATTCCGGACCAAAGGCGCGCTCTCGCAGCAAACCGCCAGGCTGATGGTCTTCAAGCTGATCACCGCCGCCGCGAAAACCTGGCGCCGCCTTCAGGGCGAAAACCAGTTGCCCAAGGTCATTCAGGGCATCACATTCCGTGACGGCATCGAGGTCTCCGATCCCGCCTCACAGGACGCCGCCTGATCGGACCGTCACCCAAATTCCGCTATAGCTCCGGTCGCTTGTCGCCTGAGCGGTACGGAATGCGACAGCCATGCGTCGATGCACGAGCATTGCAGAATGTGCGCGGAACCGTGCCGACGCTGTGCGCAGGCTTGCCAAGTCGGACTTCAGCGGTCTTATGTAGCTGCCGCCACCAAGAGCGGCTTGCAAAGTACCCCCGACATGAGGAGCATAACCCCATCTTTTCAAGAGGATACGGGTTATGGCCGAACCGCATGTCGTTGCCGCTTTGAAGGACAAGCGGGCCGAGTTGTCCGGCAGCATCGCCGATCTGGAAAAGCGGATCGGCCAGCACCGGGCCGATTTGTTGCATGTTGACGCGGTCTTGCGGCTGTTCGCGCCCGAGTTCGAGCCGGCAACGATCCCTCCAAGGGCGGTGCGCCGGCCCAACAGCTGGTTCAAGCCGGGCGAACTGGCCCGGTTGCTCCTCGAGGTGTTGCGAACGGCGCCGGCGGCGTTGTCAGTTCGCGAGATCACCGTGCAGATCATGGAGCGCCGGGGGCTCGATCCCCAGGACGGCCGAACGGCGGAGCTGCTGCGCAAGCTGGTCAGCAATGCCCTGAACCGGCAGGCCGCCGATCTGGTGGAGCGGATCCAGGACGGTGTCCTGGTCAGCTGGCAGGTGCGCGAGTGATCAGGCGGCGGGGCGGCTGCGTTGCCAATAGCCGCAGAAATCGACAGACGGACCGGTGCGGGTGACCAGCACGAGGACGGTGCGCACTTGCAGGCCGTTGCGGTCGCGCCGGTGATCTTCCTTCCAGGAAGCCTCCCGCGCGTAGCGAACCAGATAGACGCCGGAGATGCGATGGTGATGCCCCATCTCGCCCCGGCGAAGTCTTGCGAAATAAGCCTCCGCCTGGTTGGTGCAGGCCTCGTCGTTGGCGTACTCGACCGAGTGGTTGATCCGCCGGGTGTCGAACCGGGCATGCAGGGCGTTCCAGGCCGAAGACTCGTCGGCGTGCACCGTCGAGGCGCGATCGACCCTGGCCTTGATGAAGCTGGCGGCGGCATCCTCGCTGGCGAACACGGCGGGCAAGGTGGCGCCCAGGCTGGTGCCGGACAGCGCGCGTTCCCGGATCACCACGACGACCTGGCGCCGGCCGCTCCGGTTCTCCGCCAGACGCCGGTCTATGCGATCGTCCTTGCGGTTCGCGGGCCGGACGTTATCCCGCGACAATCAAGGTGAGAACGGAGCGTCAATCTGGATGAGAAAGTGTCGCCAGCGCCGTGCCGGAGTGAGGGCGTAGCCCGATCGGAGGCACGGCGCTGGCGACGGTGTGATCCTTGATCGGATCACGCCGTCTGGCGGTCGCGATGGTCTGAGCAATGATGGGTCTCTTCACGCCGCTGAGGAGCCCGCCGTTGCCCGGCCGACACGTCACCGATCGCCAGATGAGGTTGTACATGAAGTTTCGCCAAACTAACGATCCGGCCGTAGCGGGAGCCAAGGCCGGTTTCAGCACGGCCACGGCCTACCGGATCGAGACCGATCCTCAACTCCCGTCACGGACCAAGCAGCCCCGCGGGCGTCGTCGCCCCGATCCGCTCGCCGCCGTCTGGGACGGCGAGATCCTGCCAATGCTCCGCGCGGCCCCGGCTCTGCGCCCGGTCGGTGTGCTGGAGGAGATCCTGCGCCGGCATCCCGAGCTGGGGCCGGCCATCCGACGCACGCTCGAACGCCGGATACGCTCCTGGCGGGCGGTCCATGGGCCGGAGAGGGAGGTGATCTTTCGTCAGGAGCATCCCCCGGGCTTGCAGGGCCTGTCCGATTTCACCGACGTGGTGGAACTGGGCGTCCACATCGCCGGCACGCCCTTCGAACACAGGCTCTATCATTTCCGTCTGGCGTTCTCCGGCTGGGAGCATGTCCATGTCGTGCTGGGCGGGGAGAGCTTCGTGGCTCTGGCCGAGGGCTTGCAGAACGCCCTGTGGGCGCTCGGCGGGGTTCCAGCCGAGCATCGCAGCGACAGCCTGTCGGCCGCCTTCCGCAACCTCGACCGCGACGCCCGCGAAGACCTGACCCGACGCTACGATGCCCTATGCGTCCACTACGGCATGACCCCGACGCGCAACAACACCGGCGTCGCCCACGAGAACGGCGCCATTGAAAGTCCGCACGGCCATCTGAAGAAGGCCCTGGAGGACGCCCTGCTGCTGCGCGGCAGCCGCGATTTCACCGACCTGCCGGGCTACCGGCGCTTTATCGATGAACTCGTCGGCCGCCGCAACGCGCGCCAGGGCAAGCGGATCGACCTGGAGCGCGCCGCCCTCAAGGCCCTGCCGGAGCGCCGGACCGGCGACTTCGAGGACGCCCTCGTCACGGTGACCTCGAGCGGCGGCTTCACCCTGCGCAAGGTGTTCTACACGGTGCCCTCGCGGCTGATCGGTCACCGCCTGCGGGTCCGGCTGTACGACGACCGGCTCGAGTGCTTCCTCGGCGCGACCCCTGTGATGACCGTTCCGCGCGGGCGCTCCCATCCCAGCGGCAAGCACGGTCATGTGGTGGACTATCGCCACGTCATCCATGCCCTGAAGCGCAAGCCCATGGCGCTGCTCAACCTCGTCTACCGCGACCAGCTCTTCCCACGCGCCGCCTATGCCGGCGCCTTTGACGCGCTGCTCGCCGCACAGCCCGACCGCAAGGCCTGCCAGATCATGGTCGGCCTGTTGGCGCTGGCCCACGAGCGGGGCTGCGAGGCCGGCCTCGCCCAGGCGCTCGACCAGGATCTCGCGGCCGGCCGGCTGCCCGATCTCAGGACCCTGGAAGCCCGCTTCGCACCCGATCCCGCCCGCGTTCCGGACGTCACCGTCGCGCTGACGCCACTGTCCGATTATGACGAACTGGGCACCGTCCAACTCGTTGGAGATGCCGCATGAAGACTACCGATCCCGTCGATGCCGCCCGCCTGGAGCTGATGCTGACCGAACTCCGCCTGCCGGCGATCAAGCTCCTGTGGTCCCGGTTCGCCGACCAGGCCGACAAGGAAGGCTGGCCGGCGGCCCGCTTCCTGGCGGCCCTGAGCGAACATGAGATCGCCGAGCGCGACCGGCGCCGCATCGAGCGGCACCTCGTCGACGCGCGGCTGCCGGTCGGCAAGACCCTGGAGAGCTTCGACTTTGACACCGTGCCCATGGTCGGCAAGGCTCAGGTCATGGCGCTCGCGGCCGGCGACAGCTGGCTTGAAAAAGGAGCCAATCTGATTCTTTTTGGGCCGCCTGGTACCGGGAAGAGTCATCTGTCCGCCGCTCTCGGCCTCGCCCTGGTCGAAAACGGCTGGCGCGTCCTGTTCACCCGGACCACCGACCTCGTCCAGAAGCTTCAGATCGCGCGCCGCGATCTGGCGCTCGCGGCGGCAATCGACAAGCTCGACAAGTACCATCTCCTGATCCTCGACGACATCGCCTACATCAGCAAGGATCAGGCCGAAACCTCGGTCCTGTTCGAACTGATCAGCGCCCGCTACGAACGCCGATCCATGCTCATCACCGCCAATCAGCCCTTCGGCGACTGGAACAGGATCTTCCCCGATCCCGCCATGACGCTCGCCGCCATCGACCGCCTTGTTCATCACTCGACGATCCTCGAGATGAACGTCGAAAGCTATCGCCGGCGAACCGCCCTCGAGCAAAAACGGGGCCGGGGTCGCCCCGCCGCCCACGCGACGCCCAAATCCACCTCTTGATTGTCGCGCCGCGTCAATCAGGCCAAAACCTCAACCACGCTCTTGCTCTTCCTGTAAACAGCGGCAATCATGCTTCCACTGCGACCGCTGTTTCTCATCCAGATTGTCGCTCGCTTCTCATCCAGATTGTCGCGCTACAGGACGTGGCCGCCGACGTAGCAGCCGTCGATCTCGACGTGCCGCCCGGCGCCACCAAGCCGCAGGTCCTTGACCTCCGAGGCCATCGCTTCGCGGATCTTGTGGGCCAGCACGAAGGCTGTCTTGTATTGGACGTCGAGGTCGCGCGACAGCGCGAGTGCTGCCTTGCCCTTGACCTCGTCGCAGAAGATCACGACCGCCGCCAGGTAATCGCGGATCTCCAGCTTGTGGAAGGCGAACAGGGTGCCCGACGTCGGGCTGAAGTCGCGCCGGCAGGCCGAGCAGCGGAACCGCGGCGCCCCATTGGGCCGCGGACAGGACCAGCAGGTCGGACAGCCGCAGTGCGGGCACACCGGCGCCCCCTCGGTCTCCGGCCAGCGGATCGTGCAGAACAGCGTCCAGGCCTCATCCTCCTCCATCCGCAGGATCTGCTTCAGGCTGACGGTCCGGGCGGCGGCGCTCAGGAGAAAGTGCTGCGACATGGGCAATCTCCGGCTTCGGCGATCCCCAGAGTCTACAGCGATCATGCCGCTGCGGAAGCACTATGTTCGCTATATGTTCTTTTTTGTCAGTGACTTATCCGAAAGCCGCGACGATAGGGCACAATACTTCGTATTCCATCCTGCTCTGGTGGCGGCTGATACATAAGACCGGACTTCAGAGCATGGCCACTTGATCAGCACTGACCCTGCGGAGGCGCTTCTCCGTAGGGCCATTTGTACGTGACGCTGTTTCCCGTCAAGTTGGTCCAGGTCACCCGGGTTGGAGAGTCCGAGCCTTCAACCAAATGGTAAGCCGCGGACCGCCTTCCGGCCCCATCGGCAGATGAGGCCATCATAGAGCTGGAAAGGAATGCACCATGTTCCGACATGCTAAGGAGTTGCAGTTCAACGCCCGAGTATCGGAGCCGGACCCGAGGTTTGCCGCTCTTCTTCTGGAGCAGTTCGGCGGTGGCAACGGAGAACTTAAAGCCGCGATGCAGTATTTCGTGCAGGCATTCGCGGCCCGCCGTCCCTATCCGGACAAATACGACCTGTTAATGGATGTCGCGACCGAGGAGTTGAGCCACCTCGAGATCGTCGGCGCCACAATCACGATGCTACTGAGTGGCGTGCACGGCGAGATCAAGGACATCGCTGATGAAAATCCGATCATGAAAATGATGGATGGCAAGGCTGCCAAGGAGGAACTTATACACGAGGCGCTCATGAACCCGCAATTTGGGGCGCTGACTGGTGGTGGCCCTGAATTGACAAACAGCCAGGGTATTCCCTGGACAGCCGCCTATGTGAACGCCAACGGTGATCTCACGGTCGACTTGCGCTCGGACATGGCCGCGGAAAGCCGAGCCAAAATCGTCTACGAGTATCTGATGAAGTTCACCGACGATGCCTACGTCAAGGAAACCCTCAGTTTCTTGATGACGCGGGAGATTGCCCACTTCCAGTGTTCAACGCCGCCTTGGAGACGATCCAGCCCAATTTCCCACCAGGCGTCCGCCAGGGCAATCCGAAGCATACGCATACTTACTTCAACATGTCCAACGGAGCTGACGCCCGCGGGCCATGGAACGAGGGCCAGGGGCCGTGGCAGCCGGGCGAGCAGTGGACTTACGTCGACGATCCGCATAGGCACGTCGTCGAGACACGCGGCGAACTCGACCACCAGCCAGAGGGTACCACCCGGACCATGGAGGAAGCCCGGAAGATCGAGACTGAACTCAGCCAGATGCGGAGCGGGGAAATCAAGGCCGTCACGCCCCCTGGGCCGACTCAATGGTCGACCTATCCGCAGGATAAGTTGGATGCCCCGCTCAATGTCCCCGACCGCTAACAGGGATGTGGAACGCTCCCGGAGAAGGGCTTACCTGTTCCGGGACCGCTCCACCTCCTTGCTCCGGGGAACGGGTATTATCCAAAAGTGCACCGCATTACGGTAGTGCAGTCTGGCGATGCTGACCAGAAAGCCAAGCCTAGACCCAGGAATTAGGCCGGTTCGCAATCAACCTTCTACTTTCGTCAAGCCTGCTCTCTACGCCACCGCGGCTTGGTTCCTTTGCTTCCGTTCACCAACGCCAGCCCTGGAGCATCAAGGGCGGTGTAATCACGAAAAAGCCTCAGCGGATTCCGAAATAGCCTTGACCTTCCAGCTACTGGAAGCTTTGTATTTGGCGGATCATAGTAACAAGGAGAGTATCATGCTGAAGCTGAGAGTTGATGGAATGGCTTGCGGTGGATGCGCCAAGTCCGTTACGAGAGCTGTTGAAGCGATCCCTTCTGTAGAGCGGGCCTTGGTGGACCTAAAGGCCGGCGAGATAATTGTCGAGGGCAATCCGGATGAGCAGGCCGTGCGGCAGGCCATTGAGAATGCCGGGTTTTCGGTTAAGGTCGCTGCTTGAAGTTAGGGCGGATGCCGAGATGAGGGTAGACAAGTTGTACCGCCACCAACAGATTGGACATCGGAGAAAGGTTACAGGGTATTTGGTCCGGGTTGTGGACTTCCGACCTGAAGGAAGGATGCCGCCGTGCTCGGTCTGGTCAGGCGCAAGTCGCTGTCGAGCATGGCTCACGGTGCCAATGCTTCTTCAGCCCTGCTTGACTGGCCCTGCGCGCGGTGGCCTGCCGCTCGGCAGGGCGGGACGGCGGGATGTTCGGCCCTCGATCGGGCATTGGGATGGATCACGCGGCAAGGCTTTCCGGCCGGAGATGGCGGTTCCGGTAGTCGAGCGGGATGAGATAGTCCAGTTGCTCCATTCGCGAGTCAGCGTTGTAGCGGGCGACGAAATCGCAGAAAGCCGCTTTGACTTCTGCGGCGGTGCAGAAGATCTGGCCCCAGATCGCCTGCTTCTTCAACTAGCACAGGGATGATCTGTGAATGATCGCACGGCTTTTTCCCGCCCGGTCAGGCGCAGAAGCCTATAGTCACGGCTATCAACGGTTCCGGTGGTTGTCGTGACTACTACCTGCTCGTTGAGCGCAATCCAACAGTCGTCGGGCAGTAAGCCGGCGTAACTCGGGACAGCGTAGACGAGCAACGTCACCAGTGCCAGTAGGCTGATCACCACTGTCTTGAGCGTAACTTCCGACCTGCGCCGCATGGCCATATTTTCATCCCCGCTTCGTAATGATGCCATTGAGCAGACACCAACTGCTCTGTCAGGCTGATAGGACGGGCCGGCATCGGCAACATGGGGAGGGTCCGGAAAAACCACCTTGATCATGATCAAGGGAGCAGTTTAGTTTGCATGCTGCGCTCGAGGACCTGCCTCCGGAAGGGTCAGGACACCCATGGGAGCGTAATCAAGGCGCGCAGTCCGCCGGACGGGCGGTTCTCCAGGACCAGATCGCCACCGTGCCCCCTGATGACCGACCGGGCCACCGTCAAGCCGAGACCGAAACCACCCGTCTCCCTATTGCGGGACTCCTCAAGACGGTAGAATGGATTGAACACCGCCTCCAGTTCGGTGTCGGGGATGCCTGGGCCCTCGTCGTCGATCGAGATCTCCAGACGGCCCGGCGAAGTCTCCAGAATCACGGTGGCGGAGGCGCCATACTTGACCGCGTTCTCGATCAGGTTCGCCAAAGCACGTTTCAGGCCAATCGGACGGCATCTCATCGTCGCCCCGCTGGGACCCCGAAAGCATGCCGGACGGCCCGCATCGGACAGGTCGTCACAGATGGTCGCCAGCAGCGCGCTGACATCGACCACCTTGGTCTCCTCCCGTCCTCCGTCGTCCCTGAGGAAGGACAGCGTGGCGGATACCATAGCCTCCATCTGGTCCAGTTGGGCCAGGATGCGGTCACGCTCTTCGCCCTCCTCGATGAACTCCGCGCGCAGCCGGATGGTCGTGATGGGAGAGCGAAGATCGTGTGAGATGGCGGCAAGCATTTGTGTCCGATCCGTTACCAGGGTGCGGATTCTGCCCTGCATTTCGTTGAACGCCGTAGCAGCCTCCCGCACCTCTTCCGGCCCATGGACCGGCAGGGGTGGCGCCGTCACATCAACCCCGAGTCGTCGCGCCGCGCGGGCAATGCTCCTGAACTCGGCGGTGCAGACGCGCACCAGATAGATGGAGACGGCCAGGATGGCGAGCGACATCAGCGTGGTCGGAACGATGAAGTGCCGATCCTGCCTGTCTAGGGCGCTCAGTGCCGTCGCCCGGGCGTTGATCCAGCTTCCGTCGGGCAGCCTTGTCGATACCAGCAGGACATGGTCGGCGCCGTATCCCTTCGCCGCGTAGGCGACACGAAGGCCGTTGCCGTCGATCTCGGGAACCAACTGCTGAAGGCGGCGCACCAGCATATCGAGTCGATCGTCACGGGCGGACGCCTCCTCGACCAACGGAATGGCGCCCCAATGGGCGGTGAGGCCGCGGCCGGACAGGGAATGCGCGGCACTCTCGCGCTCCTCGGGCGGCAGGGCCGTGACGGCCTGTTTGACCGCCGCAATCCGCTCGGCCGCAACCCGTTCATCGACCAGGTCGGCCTGATAGGACAGGTAGGATTGGTACCAGCCCATGCTGAGCAGGTGCGACAGAGCCAGTGCTACCAGCAGGATTGCCACGGCACGGCCGACGATAGTGTCCGGCACCAGCGATCGCAGAGCCGCCACCATCCTCGCCATCATGCCCGCTCGACATCCGCGGTGAGGACATAGCCGGATCCCCGTATGGTTTTGATGAGCGGGCTGAGGGATGTGTCGTCACCCATCTTATGCCTGAGACGGCTGACCTGGACATCGACGCTCCTGCCGTAGCCGTGGATGCGGTTTCGCGCGAGTTCCAGCAGCTGGTCGCGGCTCAGCACCTGGCCTGGTCGCTCCAGAAAAGCGAGAAGAAGGTCGTACTCGGCGCCCGTGAGGGCGACCAGGGCTCCGGGTGGGGATGTCAGCTCCCGCCGGACGAGGTCCAGAACCCATCCGGAAAACCGGTACTCATGTGGTGCCTTGACGATACCGGAATGAGGGCCGGCCGTGCGGCGTAGAACAGCCCTGATGCGGGCGAGGAGTTCTCGGGGGTTGAATGGCTTCGGGAGGTAGTCGTCGGCTCCCACTTCCAGGCCGACAATCCGGTCAGTTTCCTCGCCCATCGCCGTTAGCATGATGACGGGGATGTCGGGGTTCCCGGCCTCGGGCGATCGAAGTTCGCGGCAGAGCTTGAGCCCGTCGTCACCGGGTAGCATCAGATCAAGTACGATGAGGTCGAAACGGGTGGCCTCGAGTGCGCGCCGCATCTCGGCTCCATCCCGACAGACGGTCGATCGAAATCCATGTCGCTCCAGGAAGCGGCCGAGCAGATCCCGGATTTCCTGATGGTCGTCGACAATGAGGATGTGGGCTGTGGTTTCCATGACATCTGGATAACACCTGGATGAGCGCTCTGATGCAGCCGCTTTTGCTGCAAAGAATTTCAGCCTGTTACGAAGTGTTACAAGTGAGCTCTCTCGCGAAACGGCTGAACGATGATGCGTGTTTGGAAGACACGAACCTCAGGAAGCCGTCATGAACATGCTGCTGCAACTCCAGAGCCGCTTTGGTTGCCGCTGGATCTGCGCGAATAACCGCGCAAAACTCTATACAACTTGATAGCTGCATATCTCGTCAGACACCCTGCTCCGTCGAATGCGCCTCCTCGAAAGAGGTGGATAGGAGTCATCGCCCGACTTTGATGACGCACCATCGTGTGATGGCTCGCCTCTGATGGAAGGATCGTGGCTGAGGCAGCTTTTGCAGATTTCCCGGGTGGAGGATTAACAGAATGATGGACACGGTGGGGATCGCAGCCCAGTGCGAAGCGGCAACGTCACTTGAGCGCTATATCCGCATCCGCGATGCCACGATCGATCTCACGCGTGGACTATCACCGGAGGACCAGGTCGTCCAGTCGATGCCGGATACGAGTCCAGTCAAGTGGCATCTGGCGCACACAACCTGGTTTTTTGAAACCTTCCTGCTCATGCCCCACTTGCCGTCCTACCAGCCTTTCAACTCATCCTTTAGTTACCTTTTCAACTCCTATTATGACACAGTCGGCGCGCGTCACCCGAGGCCCGCCCGAGGATTGCTGACCCGGCCAGGCAGTGCCGAAGTCTTCGCCTACCGCCGGCATGTAGATACCGCCATGCACGTCCTCCTGGAGGGAGCGGACGAAAAGCTGACACCACTCATCACTCTCGGCCTTGTCCATGAGGAGCAGCACCAGGAGCTGATTCTCATGGATCTGTTACACCTCTTCTCCTGTAATCCGACAGCCCCGGCCTACCGTTCATTCCGCCCCGCGCCAGCCACGACCAAGGAGGAGGGGTGCTGGATTGGCTTCAACGGTGGAATTGTCGGCATCGGTCATGAGGGGCAGGGCTTCGCCTTCGACAATGAGGGTCCCTTTCACGAGACGCTGCTGCACTCACACCGGGTGTTCTCGCGGCCGGTAACCAATGGTGACTGGCAGGCTTTTATTGAGGATGGGGGCTACCGGACGCCGACACTGTGGCTTGCAGACGGCTGGGCGACCGTAAATGCTCAGCAGTGGGAGGCGCCAGGTTACTGGCGGCGGCGCGACGGTGGCTGGGTTCAATTCACGCTCATGGGCGAGATCCCGATCGACGACGAGACTCCGGTCTGTCACGTCAGCTACTACGAGGCCGACGCTTTTGCCCGCTGGGCTGGCAAACGACTGCCCACCGAGTTCGAATGGGAGAATGCCGCACGCGGATTGCCGGTGCGGGGTAACATGCTGGGAAGTGGTCTGCTGCGTTCCGTTCAGGCGAAACTCACCACCGAAATGCAGCCCGTTCAAATGTTCGGTGATGTCTGGGAATGGACGGCGAGCGCTTACTCTTCCTATCCCGGTTTCCGCCCAGCAAAGGGTGCCGTGGGCGAGTACAACGGCAAGTTTATGGCGAATCAATATGTCCTACGCGGAGGATGTTGCGTAACACCGGATGAGCATGTGCGCGCCACCTACCGGAACTTCTTCTATCCGCACCAGCGCTGGATGTTTGCCGGTCTGCGGCTGGCCGAGGATGCATGATGGAGAAGTCTTCGGCTTCCAACGCTGCACCTGTACCGCCACCAATAGATTGGACACCGGCGAAGGGTTACGGGGTGGTTGGTCGGGGTTGTGGGCTTCCGACCTGAAGGAAGGATGCCACCGTGCTCGGCCCGGTCAAGCACAAGCCGCTGTGGCGGGGGCCGATGGCCCTGCTTGACCGGGCCTGCGCGCGGCGGCCTGCCGGGTGGCAGGTCGGGACGGCGGGATGGTCAGCCCTCGATCGAACATCGGGATGGATCATGCGGCAAGGCTTTCCGGCTGGCGGTGGCGGTTCCGGTAGTCGCGCGGGCTGAGGTAGCCCAGCCGCTCCAGTCGCCAAGCGGCGTTGTAGCGGGCCACGAAATCGCTGACCGCCGCCCTGACTTCGGCGGCGGTGCGGAAGCTCCGGCCCCAGATCGCCTGTTCCTTGAGGGTCCGGAAGAACCGCTCGATGACGCCGTTGCCTTGCGGCTGGTGCGCAAAGGCGTAGCTCAGCGCCATGCCCCAGTGGCCGATCTGCTGGGAGAAGTGGTGGGACGTGTACTGCGGCCCGTTGTCCAAGCGCAGCGCCACGCCGCGGGCGGCATCGGCCGCGATCCCGCCGAACCGGGATGTCACCGCCTGGCTGATTGGCTCGAGTGCCGCGAAGCGCGAGCCATCGGTCGAGACATGATGCCCGACGACCTCGGAGTTGAAGTGGTCGATGGCGGCGAATACCCAGACCCGGCCCTCTTGGGATGTCTGCACCAGGGTAGCGTCGGTGCCCCACAGGACGTCCGGGGCCTCGGTCAGGATGGTGCCGTCATGGTCGTTGGCCGGGCGCGGCGGCCGCCGGAACGGCGAGAGCAGCTGATTGTCGCGCATCAGGCGCAGCACGCGGTTGCGACCGACCGGCAGGCCCAGGCCGTAGTGCAGGCGCGCCCAGACCTTGCGGTGGCCCTCGCCGGAGAACGGCGAGGCGGCGAGGTCGGCCCGGATGGCGGCGAGCAGGCTGGCGTCATCGACCGGCGGCCTGGGGCCGCGTGGCCTGGCAGGAGCGGCGTTGGCCGGGCGACGCGCCTGGTAGAAGGTCGAGCGCGGCAGGGCCCAGATGCGGCAGACCCGCTGCACGCCGTAGGGCCGCTGGGTTGAAGGCGAGATCGCCGCGCTCATCTTCGCGACCTCGCCCGGGGAAAAGGGGTTCCAGCCTCCAGGCGCCCGATCTTGGCGCGCAGCAACTCGACTTCCATGCTCAGCTCGCCGACCCGCTTGTGGGCGGCGTCGAGACCAGCCTGGACGGGATCGTCGTCGGCGCGCTCCTTCAGGCCGGCATCCATCGCCGTCAGCGCCTTGTCGCGCCAACGCTCCAGCCGATAAGTCTCGATGCCGATCTCCCGGGAAATCAGGTCGAGCGATTCACCGCGCAGCAGACGGAGGACCACCTCGCGTTTGCGGGCGGCGCTCCAGCGCTGAATGACCTTCGGCCCGGCTTTCTCACCAGAGTCCGTCGGCAGCTTGGGTGTGTTCTTCGGATCTTCCATCGCTTCTTCCATATGGACAATCCGGTGTCCAACTTCATCGACGGCAGATCACCGCCTACAACGATTCGCGCGGCGTCACCGCAGCCTTCAACCTGAACCTCCTTGAGCGGATCAACCGTGAACTGGACGGCACGTTCGACCTCGGCGGCTTCATCCACCGGGCCTTCTATGACGAGCGACTCGGGCGAGTTGAGATGCATTTGGAGAGCCTCTGGGCACAGACGGCGCAGGTGGCGGGCGTGCCATTCTGCTTCGAGGCCGGCGAGACGATCCACACCGAAGTTTCCTACAAGTACACCGTGGCAGGGTTCCGCCGCTTGGCTGAGGCTGCGGGGTGGCGCAGCGTCGAGTGCTGGACAGACGGCGAGGGACTCTTCAGCGTCCAACTCCTGAGTTTCGGAGGAGCCTCGCCTTCGTAGCCAAGTTGGCGAATCGAAGTGCGGGGCGAGGGTTTCACGGGCTAGTGCTGCATTTTAGCTGATTGCAAAAGACCTGCCGGTGTGGATCGGCAGCCTGTACATTTCAGGAGCAGCCTGCTTGTTGACGTGCAGACGGGCAAACAGGGCGACCCGACGCTCGATCCCGTTCGCGGTGGCAAGCCGCCGCTGTCAGGCCGACAGCGCATCCATTGGATGCGCGAGAGGCATGGCGAGGGACTTGGAAATGACGATAGAGCGCCGCCGCAGGATCGGGGTCCAATGCCGCTGCTGGCCATTGTTGCCCTCCAGGGTAACGGTCTCGCCCGTGCCCTGATAATGGCTGCCGACCGCGAGCACCAGCGGGTAGACGACATAGCGGTCGGAGCAGAACAGCCACCTTCCAGCGCGCGAAGCGGTCGAACAGCCGCCGGAAGGTCCGCTCGTCTCGGCCACTGCACTCCCGGTCAACCAGCCATCCGGTCACGTGGTCATAGGCTTTCCAGATCCAGACTTTGTTGTCCTTGCGCTGCACGAAGCGCCACATTTCATCGAGTTCGATCACCACCGCGTCGCTCGGCGGCGGCTTGGCGCAGTACTGATCGACATAGCGGCACAACCCAGCGCAGCATCGACTGCGTCGTCGTGCCGAGCAGGTCGGCCACGGCGTTGAACGACAGACTGTAGCCGTACAGACTGACGGCCGCGCATCGCGTCGGTTCCGGCGTGCGATGGACTTCAGGTCGAGTGAACTGGTAGCGGCACCGTTTACAGCGCTACCTCTGCTTGCCGGCGATGAAGCCGAACCGGATCAGGCGGCGCCTGCTGCACCGAGGACAGCAAGGAAGAATGGAAGCCATCCAGACGCAAAACCGTGAATTTCTGTAGACTATACAAAATACGGCTATAATTCTCTATATTCTCGTACGCTGCGACCACCAAGACAGTCCAATAAGAACCCGTGTGATAAATACCCGAGAATGCAAAATGTTGTAGGTTAAGGGGCATCTTCCTACCATGTGGTGTGGGTTTGTCCGATCATAAAATGGGATCTAACACCCCGGCAGTGACTCAGATGCAGGCGATTGTGTTTCAGAAAGTTTTGGCTTGTTACGAAGTGTTACAAGTGACCTGATGCGCGAAACGGCTGGGCGATGTGGAATGTTGGAAGGGCACCAACCGGACGAGGAAACCGACATGAACATGGCCAGGCACTCAGATCCTCTTGCTGGAGCAATCTGCGTGAGGTTACGTCCTTACCGAAAGCATTCTCTATTTCGGATCCTGGACTAATCTACATCCTCTATTACGGTTGGAAAGAGGAAGCACGCTGCTGGATCAAACCTTTGCGCCAAACATTGGGAGAACGTGATATGTTAGCTCGCGAGATGATCGGAACGCACCCGGAAGTAAAGGGTAATATCAATGATGCCCTGATTCGCTGCATTGAGGAATGTTACTCCTGTGCCCAAACCTGCACCGCGTGCGCAGATGCCTGCCTCGCTGAAGACATGGTCAAGGAGCTTCGCCAGTGCATTCGGCTCAACCTTGATTGTGCAGATATCTGTGCTGCCACTGGATCGATCGCGACACGCCGTACAGGGTCCAATGAAGAACTGATCCGTTTAACGCTGCAGGCCTGCGCGGCCGCTTGCCGTATGTGCGGCGCAGAATGCGACAGCCATGCGTCGATGCACGAGCATTGCCGGATCTGCGCGGAGTCGTGCCGACGCTGTGAGCAGGCTTGTCAGGCCGCGCTTCAGAGCATGGCCGCCTGATCGACTTGGGCGACCTCGTGGATCCGTTCTCCGCGGGGTCGCTCATCCGAAAGAAGACCGCGCCCGGACTGATCGCCGCGCGGCGGACGAGGCCTTGATCGGCAAGGTCGTCACTATTTCGAGGGTGCCGCACCGGCAGATTGAACGGACTAGGGAGTATGGTTCATGTTTGGAGAGCCTTGTACACCGGTACCGGCATGCTGTGGCAGGCGCTCTGAGTACTCACCTTCGGCTACATCATCTCCGCAGGCATCCAGGTACTTGTCAGCCGCGAGCAAATGGGCAAGGCGCTCGGCGAGCGCGGGCCGAAGCAGGCAGGACTGGCGTCCCTCTTCGGATTCATCTCGTCGTCTCGGCTTTAACCCCATCCCGGAGGATAACGAGGAGGATCTTATGGAAAGCAAAGAGAGCAACGCCAGGCAAGGCACCGACGAAGATCTCGAGCGGCAAACCAGCCCACAGGAACCGCGTCGCCCCGAGCGAAACAGCGCTGCCGAAGTTCAGAGGGTAAGCGAAGACATGAAGGGGGCGCCCGCTGATCGGGGCACAGCCGCCCGCGAGGTCGAACTCAATCGGACACCCGGAAAAACATAACCAGGGTGTAGCCCAGTCACCCGGCAAGTTGCAAATAACTTTCTGTGAGATGACCTGCGTGTTTTGCGGACGCCACTAGCTACGGGGCGGAGATGCCCATGTGCAACAAACCGGAGAGTGAGCGTGGAAAAGGCATTGAGAAATTATGCCGGAAAGAGATGGAGATGGATAACCGGAAGAAAACCGTAGGCCTTTCCGTTACTGCCGGTGCCCTGGGCGTTCTAGCGTTGCTTGGCGTCGCCGGCTTATTCTTCATCTACTCGGGGGCGTTCAACGTCGCCGCGACGGAGGAACACACCTCCTTTACGCGGTGGGCGTTCGACACCACCCTCCACAACTCCGTCAAGAGTCGCGCTGCGGACGTTGGCGCACCCGAAAGCCTTACCCCGGAAATGATCGGAGCCGGTGCAGGTTCCTACAAGTCGATGTGCCAGCATTGCCACGCCGGACCGGGCGTCGAGCGGTCCACTTGGGCAAACGGCATGCGGCCGAGGCCGCCTCATCTCGCCGAGGCGGCTGCCGAGTGGGAACCGGAGGAGATATTCTGGCTCGTCAAGCATGGAGTGAAGATGTCCGGAATGCCAGCGTTCGGGCCGACCCATGACGACCGGGCGCTCTGGAGCATCGCCGCTTTCGTCAAGGAGCTGCCGGCCATGACGCCCGAAGAGTACGCGGCGCTGGGCGGCGCGGCATCCAGCGGCGGCCATTCGAACTGACTTTAGGGCGCGCTAACCACGGAGAACGAGCCTCATGCAGATGTCGTACTGGCGCTTCGCCGCAATGATCGCGACCTCGACCGTCGTCATGTACGGTCTGATGTACCTGAACACCTATTCCTTCGAGCACATCTTCTGGAGCGAGACCCGCGCCTGGATGGCCCTCGTCATGGGGGCGACTATGTCCGTCATCATGCTCGGCTATATGCTGGGCATGTACAGGAAGCGGGCGGTCAACCTCGCCATATTCGGGGGGGCAATTATGGTGTTCGCCTTTGCGCTCTGGATCGTGCGCAGTCAGGCGACGGTGGATGATGTCGAGTACATGCGGGCGATGATCCCACACCATTCGATCGCGATCCTGACGAGCGAGCGTGCGCAGATTACCGATCCACGGGTTCGTGAGCTCGCGGACGAGATCATCGAGGCGCAGGAGCGTGAGATCGCGGAGATGAAGTACCTCGCCGCCGACCTGGAGGCGCGGGACTGATGGGCGAGTTCTTTCCCCGGATCGGGCAGGTGCCTTTTCTTCTTATACTCATCCCCGGGCTGCTCGCGGGATGCGATCAGAATGACGCACCGGATGATGACTTGGAGGCCGTGCAAGCACCCGAGATCGCGAGGCTCGTGCCCGCGGAGGAAGCGCTTTCGGGGGCACATATCCCTAAAGTCAATCCCGCCACGATGAACGACGCGCAAATTCGCAAAGCGGTCGGGTCGGGACTCTACTGCCAGTTCCGATACACAACTTCGGGTGGGCCGGTTCTGTCAGTGAACATGGACCCTGATGGAGGTGCGGGTGGCGGGGTCGTCAAGTTGAACGGGAGCTTGGTCGCCCTGGAACCAGAACCGATCGATGACGGCAATGGCAGCGGGCAGGGTGGGAATTTCTCTCTGGTTGCCGATCCAATCCGAATGACTGTTTTGCCTGATCCCGGAACAAGCGCCGATAATGGTGACGGCGTTCAACGCCAGGAGGCGAACATGATTTTCGAAATTGAGCCGAACCTCAAAGTTGGGTATCGCGGCTATCTGGACTGCACGTCCGAGCCGCCGGTGGAATCACCGTGAAGAAAGCCGGAGGGTGCAAGTTGGCTGTGGGAGTGCCCGCCAGACTGTGGCCCGAAGCCCACGTCACTAGAGGCCCTCGCGTGCAGAAACGAAGCGTCGCAACGCCACCGACCATCGGCAAGTGCACTTATCTGGAGCCGAATTCCCGGTCCCCGATCCGTCTGATCATAAAACACGAGTACGTGAACAGAGTAGTAGCCATTATTCACGGAGGAGACCATCATGCTAAAGCTAAAAGTCGCGGGAATGACCTGCGGTCATTGCGCCCAGACCGTCACCAAGGCCGTCGAGGCCGTGCCCGCGGTCGAACGCGCTCTTGTGGATCTGAAGGCCGGCGAGGTGACTATCGAGGGCAGCGCCGACGAGCGTGCGGTTCGACAAGCCATCGAGGACGCCGGATACGACGTCCGCGACGCGGCGTAAAGGCGTAGTGACAAGGGAGCTAGGGTGACGCTGCGCGCTCCCAGGCTGCTCCTTTTTGGATGGGAACCGAACATCCGCGAAAGCTGTCCCGACGGATGGCGGCTCCTGCTGGTTTTTTTAACAGTGTCAGGGAGAGAGACGATGATGATCAATTACACACTACGGACCAGCGCTTTCGCCGCCCTTGCGGTGGGCCTGGCCGCCTGCTCCAGCGGAACAGCCCAGGCGCCGCGGACGGCTTCACCGACCGGCCAGAGCGGGACCATGGGCACCTCCGGCATGGGGCAGATGGACCACTCGCGCATGGGCCAGATGGATCATACTCAGATGATGCAGCACTGCCGCGCCATGATGCAGGGGGACGGGTCCGGTACGATGCAGGGCGGCGGCATGGCCCACGGTGGTGCCGCGAATTCCAGTGGCATGGGCCAGATGGACCACTCACAGATGATGCAGCACTGCCGAGAAATGATGTCTCAGTAGTGCGAGGACGGCGTATTGGCCCGCCGGCAGGATTGAGGTACGCCAAGCTTCGGATTAGTTGTAAGCCCGGGACGCGGCCAGCGTGAGCAACTGCGCTGGCCGTTTGTGTCGGCTTGGCAGCTGCCCTGGATTTGCCACCGGTGAAACGCTCGATCAAGAATCCCCCTTGACCTTCCAATAGCTGGAAGGCCTATCTACGTCTGCAGTTATGGAGAACAGGAGCCATTCATGGCTTACGCAGCTGCAAGGGAGACGGTCGCGCCGCAGGAGCAGGCCGCGTCCGAAATCGATATCGGGATCGGTGGGATGACCTGTGCATCGTGCGTGGGTCGCGTGGAGAAGGCCATCCGCAAGGTGGAGGGCGTCACCGACGTGTCCGTGAACCTCGCGACCGAGAAGGCGCGGATCACCTTCGTCGATCCCAGACCCGATACCCAAGGCGTCGTCGATGCCATCATCAGGGCGGGCTACGAGCCCGCGGCCGCCGAGTTCGATCTGCGCGTCGGCGGCATGACCTGCGCATCGTGCGTTGGCCGCGTCGAGAAGGCGTTGAGGAGGGTGTCGGGCGTCTCCAATGCCGCCGTCAATCTTGCGACCGAGCGTGCTCATGTCACCGGCCACGGCATCGACGCGCCCGCCTTAGTCGCCGCGGTCGAGAGGGCGGGCTTCCAGGCCAGCCCCGTCACCCAGGACCAGGCGGCCACCGGAGCGCCGGACGAGGCGCAGGCGCGTAGCCATCGCGAGCTTCGACACGTCCTGATCGGCGCCGCGCTGTCGGTGCCGCTCGTGATCGGCATGGTCGGCGATCTCGCCGGCTACAACGTGATGCCGCCGGGCTGGGTCCAGTTCCTGCTGGCCACCCCCGTGCAGTTCTGGCTCGGTTGGCGTTTCTATAAGGCGGCGTACAAGGCTGTGCGGGCGGGCACCGGAAACATGGACCTTCTGGTTGCCATCGGAACCACCGCCGCCTGGGGCCTCAGCGTTTACATGATGTTGACCGCGCCCATCGAGCACGGCATGCCGCACCTCTATTTCGAGGGTTCGGCCGTCCTGATCACCTTCGTGCTGTTGGGCAAGTGGCTGGAGACACGCGCCAAGGGACAGACGGCTGCTGCAATCCGCGCGCTGATGGATCTCCGGCCGGACACCGCCCGGGTGCGCCGGAACGGCACTGAGGTCGAAGTGCCAGTTGATCAGGTCAAGCCTGGCGACGTCGTAGTTGTTCGTCCCGGCGAGCGCATCCCGGTGGATGGCCGGGTGGTGGAGGGCGCCGGTAGCGTCGATGAATCCATGCTGACAGGAGAGCCGCTACCGGTCGAGAAGACGGCCGACGCTAACGTCACGGGCGGCTCCATGAACGTGGATGGCCTGCTGGCAGTGGAGACCACTGCGGTTGGTTCCGAGACCATGCTGTCGAAGATCGTGCGCATGGTCGAGGGAGCCCAGGCATCCAAGGCGCCGATCCAGCGCACCGTTGATCGAGTCAGCGCGGTGTTCGTGCCGATCGTCCTCGTCATCGCCGCGATTACCTTCGCGGCCTGGTGGAGTGTCTCGGGCGATGCGGAAGCCGCCATCATCACCGCCGTCTCGGTGTTGGTCATCGCCTGTCCCTGCGCGCTGGGCCTCGCGACCCCGACATCCATCATGGTTGGGACCGGCGCTGCGGCGCGCCACGGCATTCTGATCAAGGACGCGGAGGCCCTGGAGCGGGCGCACGCCGTCACGGCTGTCGCCTTCGACAAGACGGGCACGCTGACCGAGGGTAAGCCGCGGGTGACGGACATTGTCCTGACCGATGGTTTCACCGCAGCGGAGGCGTTGCGCGTCGCCGGAGCACTCCAGCAGGGCAGCGAACATCCCCTGGCCCATGCGGTGCGTGTTCGGGCGAAGCAGGACGGCGTCCCACCAGGCGGTCTCGCCAACTTCAAGGCTCTGGCCGGGCGCGGGGTCTCGGGTGTCGTGGAAGGCCGACAGATGCAACTCGGCACCAAGCGCCTGATGGCGGAAACCGGCCTGGATGACACCGCCCTCGCTGCCAGAGCTTCTGAACTGGAAACATCGGGCCGGACGGTGTCGTGGCTGGCCGAGGTCGCGCCGGAAAAGCGAGTGCTGGCGCTGATTGCATTCGGCGATACGATTAAGGAGGCCGCCCGGGATGCCGTCCGGGCGCTGCACGATCAGGGGATCGAAGCAGTCATGGTCACGGGCGATAGCAAGGGCGCCGCCGAGGCCGTCGCGCGGGATCTGGGCATCGATCGGGTATTCGCCGAGGTCCTGCCGGGCGATAAGGCCGACGTGGTGGCGACCCTCAAGCGTGAGGGCAAGGTCGTGGCAATGGTCGGCGACGGCATCAACGACGCTCCAGCACTGGCGGCCGCCGACATTGGCATCGCCATGGGGACCGGTACCGATGTGGCAATGGCGACTGCCGGAATAACCCTGATGCGTGGCGACCCGGTGCTCGTCGGCGGCGCGGTCGACGTGTCCCGGCGCACCTACGCCAAGATCCGCCAGGGCCTGTTCTGGGCCTTCATCTACAATCTCGTCGGCATTCCGCTGGCGGCGCTGGGGTTCCTCAGCCCGGTACTAGCGGGTGCAGCCATGGCACTGAGCTCTGTCAGCGTCGTCCTCAACGCGCTCACGCTACGGGGCTGGAAGCCTCGGGGCACCTGAGAAGGAACAGTCATGAATATCGGGCAGGCGGCCAAGGCGTCCGGCGTCAATGCCAAACTCATCCGCTACTACGAGAGCATCGGGCTGACCCCCGAGGCGGGCCGAACCGCTTCGGGGTACCGGGTTTACACGCCGCATGAGGTCAACATCTTGCGCTTCGTGAGGCGGGCCCGCACGCTGGGATTCAGTATAGAGCGTATTCAGCACCTCGTCGGCCTGTGGCAGGATAAGGACCGGGAGAGCGCTGAGGTCAAGCAGATCGCGCTCGAACATGTCGCCGAGCTCGAAGCCAAAATTGCCGAGATGCGGGCGATGAGCGACACACTCCAGGAACTTGCTGACGCTTGCCAGGGCGACCACCGGCCGGACTGTCCCATCCTGCGGGACCTCGAGAACTCCGCCCCTCGAATGGCACAGGGGAGTGGCCGCCCTCCATACAAGGGAGCGGCGGGTGCAGACCAAACCCCATGACCGTAGTGAGAACCCGTGGAAAAAAGGTCAGGTCATCGACGTAGCGGAGCGAATCTCGCCGTATATCCAAGTCCGGGTACGATCATGCCATCCCGACGACGGGTAGGGTTGAAATGCAACGCGCAGAAGTCTAGATGTTCTTGCAACTGCTGTGATTGATGCATTACGGTGCGGCATTCGGGCGCGGCCCTTGGACAGGATTGGCAGTAGGCATGCGGTTCATGCGCTTTCTAGCGGCTGTGCTGTTCGGCCTCCTCCTCGGTTGGGGAGGTTTGACCGCGCCTGATGCTGCAATGGCCGACATGCCCCACCATGTCTTGTCCATGGTCGAAGGGGCTGCAGCCGACTGCGACGAACACGGGGACTACCAGGGTCATGGCGATCACCAGGACCAGGGCAACCACGAGGATGACACCAGACTCCCCCACCGGGGATGCTGCGTGATGACCTGCGGTGGCCTTTCGGCCCTGGAACCGACCGATCTCCAGGTAAGGCCCATCGAGTGGGTGCCCGCTCGTTTGCAAATCGTGAGCGACGACTTGCTCCGGAAGCGCTCCGTACCTCCGTTGCGCCGCCCTCCCAGGGCCTCGATCTGAGGCCATCTGCCCGCGGAACAGCGCGGGCCCGAGGCTTCGCAGCACGCCTCTCCGTCAGTGGGACGCACTGCAACCAGCGTCGATCCAGTTCAAGGTTCCTAACCGGGAACGGTTAACCCACGACGGCCCAGTTGCGCACGCTTTTCGCGTCCGTGCTTGACCGGCTCGTCGGCCGCATTCCCTGTTGTTTATGCCTGAGGCTGTTCGGTCGCTGCACCCTTACATCCATTCCTTCCCCATTCCGGCCCTTCCTGGCCGGGAGCCGCAATCTTCCTGGCTTTCGCTTGACTCGGCGAAGTCAGGGACAGAGGACACTCGACATGCGTCTGAACATTCGCACCTTGAACGCCATCGCCGCCCTGGTAACAAGCACCAGTCTCCTCGCAGCACCGAGCTTGGCTGTCGCCGCCCCTGGCGAGGCTGGTCACAAGCATGAAACCACCGCGATCGGTGAACCCGCCAAGGCGACAGCCAAAACGCGCACCGTCCAGGTCGAGATGGGCGACAACTTCTACGAGCCGGACACTATCACGGTAAAGGCCGGTGAGACGGTCCGTTTCGTCGTCAAGAACACGGGCGAGTTCCTGCACGAGTTCAACATCGGCACGGCCGCGATGCATGCCGCCCACCAGAAGGAGATGGCCATGATGGTGGAGCATGGCATGCTTTCCACCACCGGCATGGACGAGAAAAAGATGAACATGGACCACTCCCAGATGCCTGGCATGGGCCACTCGATGAAGCATGACGATCCGAACAGTGTCCTTGTCGAGCCCGGCCAAACCAAAGAGCTGACTTGGAAGTTCACCAAGCAAACAACTCTCGAATTCGCCTGCAACATGCCCGGCCATTACGAGTCTGGCATGGTCGGCAAGGTGAATTTCCAGCGCTGAGGGGACAGCATGCACAAAGCATCACGCGGCCTCTCACGCCGCGACGCCCTCAAGCTCGCCGGAGCGGCGGGCGTGGCGGGCATCGTCACGATCTATCCCGGGCGCCGCGTTTTCGCGGCCGCGGATCAGTCGTTGGATTTGGCAGTCGAACGAACCCGCATCACCATCGACGGTGAAACGAGCAATGCCATCTCCATCGGCGGCTCTATCCCGGCGCCCACACTGCGCTGGCGTGAGGGCCAGGAGGTAGTCATCCACGTGACCAACCGGCTGGATGAAGGAACCTCCATTCACTGGCACGGGCTGCTGATCCAGGGCGTCATGGATGGCGCTCCTGGCTTCAACGGCTTCGAGCCTATCGGCCCAGGCGAAACGTACACCTACCGCTTCAGACTGCGCCAGGCGGGTACCTACTGGTACCACAGCCACTCCGCCTCCCAGGAGCAGGAGGGCATGTACGGCGCCATCGTGATCGAGCCCGCCGGGCGTGATCCCGTCCGGGCCGACCGCGACTATGTGGTCCTGCTCTCCGACCACACGCCGGAGGACCCTGAGAACGTCCTGCGCAAGCTCAAGGTCAGCGAGGGCTATTACAACAACAATAAGCGCACCCTGGTCGATTTCTTCCGGGACGCCCGGCGCGACGGCCTGGGAGCCACAATCAATGACCGCCTCGCCTGGGGCGAGATGCGCATGGACGCCACCGACCTCGCCGATGTGACCGGCTACCAGTTCCTGGTCAACGGCAAGGGTCCGCGGGACAACTGGACGGCAGTCTATAATCCGGGCGAGCGGGTGCGGCTGCGGATCATCAACGGGTCGGCCATGTCGATCTTCGACGTCCGCATTCCTGGACTGCCAATGACCGTGGTTTCTGCCGACGGGCAGAACGTGGTGCCGGTGAAGGTGGATGAGTTCCGCTTTGGCGTTGGGGAAACCTACGACGTCATCGTCATGCCCACGGAAGACAAGCCTTTCACCTTTTTCGCCGAATCGATTGACCGCACGGGCTTCGCCCGGGCAACGATCGCGACCCGCGAAGGGATGGAAGGCGAAATCCCCGAGCGGCGTCCACGCGCCATCCTGACAATGGCCGACATGGCAATGGCTCCCGGTATGGACCACGGCAGCATGGCGGGCATGGACCACAGCTCGATGGCCGGCATGGATCATAGCAATATGTCCGGCATGGACCACAGCGCCATGCCTGGTATGGATCACGGCTCGATGGAGGGCATGGATCACAGCAACATGCCCGGCATGGATCACGGCAACATGCCAAGCATGAATCAGAGTGCAGCGGGAAGTAAGGATCAGGCGGTAGGCTGGGCCGACGCAGGCACACCGCCCGGTGCCAAAGCTCTCTCTTATGCGGATCTGAAGGCGCTTTCCAAGGCCAAGGATCTGCGTGAGCCTACCCACGAGATCGAAGTCCAGTTGACCGGTATGATGTCGCGCTACATCTGGACCCTGAACGGGCAGAAGTTCGATGAGGGAGCCCCAATCCGGGTGGCCTATGGTGACCGTGTCCGCATCCGATTTGTGAACACGACCATGATGGCACACCCGATGCACCTGCATGGGATGTTCGTGGAACTCGAGAACGGCGCGACGGATCGAATGCCAAAGAAGCATGTTGTGCTCGTCCCGCCGGGCCAAGTCACGACGGTGCAGTTGACTGCGGACGAGCCCGGTGAGTGGCCCTTCCACTGCCATCTCCTCTACCATATGGCCTCGGGCATGATGACGCGCTTCATCGTCGAACCCCGCACGGCAAGCCTCTGATCCAGGAACGACGGATGACAATAACGACAATGGTCCCGCACAGGGCTGCTCTCATGGCCGGGGCCATCCTACTGGCGATTTCGGCGGGCTCGGTCCGGGCCGCCGAGGAGCAACCGTCCGAACAGTTCCACGAGGAACCGCCGGTTCTCGGGACGCTTCTCATCGACCGGTTCGAGCACCGCTGGCGGGACGGCGAGAACTCGATCGACTGGGACGTTCAGGGCTGGGTCGGCGGAGATACCAACAAGATCTGGTTCAACGCCGAGGGCAGCAAACCCGTCGATGGGGAGGTGGAGGAGGCTGAATTCCAGCTCCTCTACAGCCGTATGACGTCCGAGTTCTGGGACGCGCAGATCGGTATTCGGCACGACGTACGTCCTCAGCCGCAGACGACCTACGGCGTGGTCGGGTTCCAGGGGGTGGCGCCGTACTTCTTCGACGTGACCGCCCAGCTTTTCGTCAGTGAAGACGGCGACTTCAGCGCTCGCCTGGAAGCCGAGTACGACCTGCTCATCACGCAGAAACTTATCCTCCAGCCGGTCGCCGAGGTTAACGTCTCGGCGCAGCGGGTCCGGGAACTCGATGTCGGTCCCGGCTTCAACGACATCGAGATGGGATTGCGCCTGCGCTACGAGATCGTCCGGGAGTTCGCGCCGTACATAGGCGTGAGTTGGGAGCGGAAGCTGGGCGAGACCGCCGACATCGCCCGCGATCACGGTGAGGATGCCAGTGACGTGTCCTTCGTCACCGGTGTCCGTTTCTGGTTCTGAGGCATTGGGGCGGTCATTGCAGTGGCCGCCCCGACTTCCTTTCCTTCGCACAGGAGAACCTCACAAGGACGGGCCTTGCGGTACTTCGTTTGCTTCGTCATTGGCGACCTGCTTCTGGCGTCACTGTACGGGCTGCTGATGGAACCGTCACCCGTTGAGGGTGCCGTCAATGCTCCCATTATGGCAGTAGTCATCAGCCTGCCGCGCCACTAACCGTCTGGCTGGCTCGTTCTGATCAAGTCTGCCAGGTACAACGGTTGGACCTGTTTGGCGCCGGGATTAGCGATCGCCTGCCAGTTTCATCTCAGCCTTTCGAAGCCGTCGCCAAATATAGTGGCGTTTCGCGCAGCCTGTCGAGATCGCCCTTTCGGACCCTGTTTCCAGACCACCTCTCGTTTTCCAACTCAGGATTCATTGCGATCAGGAGTTTAGACAACTGCTGAGAAGAATGTGGTCGTTACCGCGGTAGCTCTACCCGTCAAACATCAAAGCGGTCCCACTCTGCCGATAACAGCGTTGGTGAGGCTGGATTTGGTTGCGGAATAATCGCGGGCATTTTGGGCTTCAAGGTCAACTCTATCGGTCAGATCTCATGCTACAGTAGATACTTGGAGTCTGGCGGATTAATACCAGGAAGCCTGGAATATGGTTTCGGGCTGTTTCGTCATCTTCCTGAAGATGTCACGAAGGAGGCAAGTGGACATGTCACTGAGTGCCAAACTCGCATGACTACGATAGAAGCCCGCAACTTTAACTGTGAAATTTTGAGAGTTTTATAGTATAAATTGCCTTCCTATCTGCTCTGTATGAGGAGATACAGCATGACAGTTTGGATCCGTAAATAACAACTAGGCGAACCATTGATCTCTGCACGATTCAGACTACCTGAATGCTCCGTCATGCACCATGCGAATTCCCCTTAGAATATCTTCCGAAGGAGTAATGCTCGATGCGCAGACGTCAATTCCTGAAGTATGGCAGTTCTTTTTCTATATTTACTGCAGCCACCGCCTCTCTACCTTCCTTTCTTGCTGCACAAACAACTGACCCTGGCGACGTCCCGACCGGCGAGGACGCTGATTTCGATCTGGAGATCGTTGACGTTGATGTCGAGTTGATCGACGGAAGCACCGTGCCGATGTACGCGTTTGCCCATACGGGAAAACCACCGTCGATACCGGGCCCGATTCTCCGGGTTAAGCAGGGAGACACAGTCCGTATCGACATCCGGAACTCCAGTTCCCGCCCCCACGGCTTTCAGATCCTGGGCCAGAACATGTCCGCCGTCGTCGGCTTGGCCCCGAGTGACGGCGACGGTGAAGACAAGGCGCGGATCGAGTTCACGGCGACCAAGCCGGGAACCTATTTCTACGTGGATGGCGACAATGCCCCGATGAATCGCCTGCTCGGCCTGCACGGTGCACTGATCGTGGAGCCGTCAAATGGCTATGCGGACGGCGCCGCCAGGAAGAAGCCGATGCCCTATCCTGCGGGAAGCGCGACGGCGAACATGAAGTCACTGTTCACCGCACTTGGCGAGGCGACGATCGACGGCAAGCCGGCCCGCTTCCCCGGCAAGCCATGGCAGCCCGGGCGCGAGTATGTTTGGATCTTTAACCAAATTGACCCGGTCCTGTGCCGCCGGATTGCTGACGGGGAAAATCTCTCGGCATCGGAGTTCCAAGAGCAGTTTCATCCGCGGTACTTCACGATCAACGGCCTGTGCGGATTGGACTCGGCGCATGACAAGGCCACCTGCCCGACCGGGCATGTCGGCGAGCCGGCGCTGCTGCGCACGATGAACGCCGGCTTGGCGACGCACTCTCCTCACATCCACGGTAACCATGTTTTCGTGCTGACCCAGAGTAATGCCAGGGGCGTTCCCGTCTATCAGCAGAATCTCTATGAACACGATGTCTGGCTCATGCCGCCGATGATGATCAAGGATGTCCTGCTCCCCTTCACCATGCCGCCGGACCTGCCGCCGGCGCCCTGGAAAATGGTTCAGGAAAAATACCCCCTCCAATACCCCATGCATTGCCACAATGAAATTTCTCAAACCTCTGCGGGGGGCTCCTATCCAATGGGGTTGGTAACCGACTGGGAGATCGAAGGGCCGTTGGTAACCAGTTGAAGGATTCGGCAGAGCCTTCGGGAGTGAACCGCACCGAGTTTTCCGGAGGCTATCTGGCTTGAGTCACGCCGCCCTGGCGACGTCCTCGGTTTGAGCATAGTAGCGCGCTTCGGCCTCGGCGGGCGGGATATTGCCGATGGGCTCGAGCAGGCGCCGGTGGTTGAACCAGTCCACCCATTCCAGGGTGGCGAACTCGACGGCTTCCAAGTTGCGCCATGGCCCGCGGCGCCGGATCACCTCGGTCTTGTAGAGGCCTTTGATCGTCTCGGCCAAGGCATTGTATCGCCTTCGGCGTTAGCTGAAGCTCCATAAGAATCGCCAACGCTTCCCACGGAGGGCTCGACGCCAGCGTCGGTGAGACGCTCGGTGTACTTGATAGCAACATATTGCGACCCGCGGTCGGAATGATGAATGAGACCGCTGCCTTTGGCAGGCCGGCGGTCGTGGAGCGCCTGCTCCAGGGCATCCAGCACGAAGCCGGCGTGGGCGGTGCTGGAGGCCCGCCAGCCGACGATCCGCCGGGCAAAGGCGTCGATGACGAAGGCCACGTAGACGAAGCCCTGCCACGTCGCGACATACGTGAAATCCGCCAGCCACAGGGCGTTCGGGCGGGGCGCCCGGAACTGACGGTTCACCCGGTCGAGCGGACACGGCGCCGCCCGGTCGCTGATCGTGGTGCGCACCGCCTTGCCTCGCGTCGCCCCCTTCAGACCCATACGCCGCATCAGGCGGGCCACCGTGCAACGCGCCACGTCAACGCCTTCCCGCCGCAACTGCCGCCAGACCTTCCGGACGCCATACACCTGGAAGCTCCCGTCCCAGATCCGCCGGATAGCCACGCTGAGTTCCGCATCGCTCCGCCAACGGGCCGGCGCCTTTGATGGGTCAGTCCGCCGGGCGGCATGGGCGCGGTAAGTCGACGGGGCGATCGGCAGCACTTTGCAGATCGGCTCGACCCCGTGGACGGCGCGCTGCTCGTCGATGAAGGCGATCATTTCCGGAACGGGCGGTCGAGCTCCGCCTGGGCGAAATACGCCGATGCCTTGCGAAGGATCTCGTTCGCCTGGCGCAGTTCCCGGACTTCGCGCTCCAGCGCCTTGATCCGCTCCTGCTCGTTCGTCGTCGGGCCGGGCCGTTTCCCCTGGTCGCGCTCGGCCTGCCGGACCCAGCCCCGCAGCGTCTCCGCCGTGCAGCCGATCTTCGCCGCGATCGAGCTGATCGCCGCCCACTGCGAGGCGTGCTCGCCTTCGTGCTCGAACACCATCCGAACCGCGCGTTCGCGGACTTCAGGGGCGTACTTGGGTGATATCTGTTTCGTCATGATGACCCCAGTCTCTCAAGAAACGGGGCCTCCGGTAAACCCGGCGCGGTTCAGTTGAAGGTTACGCTGCATCTACCGTTGGCACTGTTTTTGGGAGAGAAATCTTGACCAGCAAGCCACCGTCGGCTTTATTCTCAAGGCTGATTTCACCGCCATGGGACCGGATTATGGATTGAGCTACAGACAGACCAAGCCCGGTTCCTCCTGTTTCACGGCTTCTGGAGCTTTCCACTCTGTAAAAGGGAGCGAAAACTTTTTCTTGTTCATCGAGCGAGATACCTGGCCCGTTGTCAGACACAAGAACCGCGTACTGATCAGAGTCCTGAGCCATGCTGACGTGGGCCGCCGCTCCGTACTTGACTGCATTGTCTATTACGTTGGTGAATGCCCGTTTCAAGGACATCGGACGACAGCTCAGGGGGGCGGAAGTGGTGCTGTGATATACAACAGGCATACCGGCGTCTTCCATCTGCTCACAAACGCTCGCAACCAGCGTCGAGACATCGACAACCTTAACGGGCTCCGCATCGACACCATCCTTCAAGAACGCAAGCGTTGACCCGACCATGGCTTCCATGTCGTCCAAATCACGCAACATGCGCTTTCTCTGATCCTCGTCCCCGACGAATTCCGCCTCCAGCTTCAATCTTGTTATCGGGGTTCTCAGATCATGGGACATCGCGGCCAGCATCTGGGTGCGATCATTGAGAAGCTTGCGGATGCGTTCCTGCATACCGTTGAACGCCTTTGCAGCCATTCTGGTCTCACGCGGCCCTGCTTCGGCCAGCGCTGGAGCCATGACGTCACGCCCGAAGCGTTCCGCGGCAACAGCAAGACTCCGAAGCGGTCTTGTGAGGAAGCGGACCATCGCCGCTGCTACCGCAATGATCGCGAGCGCCATGATCGTTGTCGAAATGGCCGCTTCGGAACTCAGCAAACCATGATCACCATAGGGCGGGGCTGTCACGGTCACCCATGAGCCATCCTTGAGCTTGGCGGAGGCGAGAATGCGGCCGCTGCCCTCGCTAGGACGAGCATCAAGGCCTGGCGCCTGCTCATATGCGACCCGGAGATCGCTGGGCGATGTTTCCGGAAGCAAAGCCCTTATCTGGCCGGCAAGGCTGTCCAGAGCTTCAGGCCCCGGTCCGTTGCCGAGTGGCGCATCAACCATCCAGTGCACCGTTTCGTCGCGACTGGAGACAGCATGCGCAATGGCATCCCGCTGGGCGGGCGGGGCAATTTCGATCAGACCTTTGGCGGAGAGCAAACGTTCAGCCAAAGCATGTTCACTGGTGCTGCTTACACGCCTTACCATATCGGTGTGGTAAACGAACACGCTGAGGAGGTGCGAGGCAAGCAGGCTGATCAGCATGACCAAAATCGTTCGCCCGGCCACCGTATCCGGCAGGACGCGCATCAAGCCGGCTCTACGATGGCGGCGAAAACGTACCCGGAGCCGCGTACCGTCTTGATGATATCGTGCCCTCCGGCGCAGTGTTCGAGTTTGCGGCGCAGTCGGCTCACATGAACATCGATGCTGCGGTCGAGGGGCGGAGCAGATCGACCTCGTGTAATATCGTACAACTGGTCCCGTGTAAGAACCCGATTTGGATTCTCGGCGAATGCCACCAAAAGATCGAAGTCTCCGCCGGTAAGATCAATCGTCACCCCGTCTGGGGTGGTCAATTCCCTTCGGGACTTATCTAGCATCCAGCCCGCGAACTGCACCTTATCGGAACGCGGAGTCCCAGTCTCTGGCGCAGCTGTGCTGCGGCGCAAAACCGCACGTATACGGGCAAGAAGTTCGCGCGGGCTGAAGGGCTTCGGCACATAATCATCGGCGCCCATTTCCAAACCGACAACCCGATCGGCCTCGTCTCCCATAGCGGTCAACATGATAACGGGAACCCGGGATCGGGAGCGAAGATCATGACAAAGGCTGAGGCCGCCCTCACCGGGCATCATGATGTCGAGCACCACAAGGTCATATTCAGCATCCCCCATGGCGTGGCGCATCTCAATACCGTTTCTCGCGTGATCGACGCGAAAGCCATGCGTCCGCAAGAATCTTGCGAGAAGCTCGCGAATTCCGGCATCGTCATCTACGACGAGAATATGGCCCATCGTACTCAAGACGCCTCCATCATCCATCAAATAATTTTACGAATAAGCCAAAGATATACCGGCATCAACCACAGCCAACCACCTGCAACACTTTGTTACATCGCAGCCATTGCCCGGTTACCTTCGATGAGCAATCATACATTCAAGAGCCCAGTCCACCGCCGCGATTCTTTTTATAGTTGCGGTGATGCATCATTGGACACGGCCAAGGTGGCTTTCCTAAAGGAGATACAAGTTGCAAATTTTTAGCCATAGTGTCCGCGTTTCCTCCGTCGCCGTCCTTGTTGTTATTATGGGACTTACGCTTCCAAACGCTGTCTGGGCAGGTCCAGGCGAAGCCGGCCATGGCCATGGCGGCCAGACCATCGGCGAACGGGGCAAAGCAAGCAAATCGACCCGGATAGTTCAGATCAAGCTGATCGACAATGCCTATGAGCCGGAGTCGATCCAGGTGAAACCCGGCGAAACGGTCAAGTTCGTTCTGCGCAATGATGGGCAACTCCTGCATGAGTTCAACATCGGAACGGCCGAGATGCATGCCGTCCATCAGAAGGAAATGGCGATGATGATGGAGCACGGCATGCTCACCCCGACCGGCGTGAATGACAAGGCCATGAACATGGACCATTCCACGATGCCTGGGATGGCACACTCAATGAAGCATGACGATCCGAACAGCGTTCTCGTGCCGCCGGGACAGACGAAGGAACTAACCTGGAAATTTGCGCAGGGCGGCAAGATCGAGTTCGCGTGCAACATCCCTGGTCACTACGAATCCGGCATGGTCGGTAATGTGAAGTTTCAGCGCTGACTGCCTTTGTTGAATCAAAGCGGAGCATCCATGATGAGGCACCGCCTGATCGTCGCGACGGCCTATGGATTGGGTGCGCTTGCCGGTGGTACAGCCTAGCAGTCCGTTGACAAACCGGGCTGGTTCCAAATCTATGCACGCTGGTGCGGTGCAGTTCGAGAACTGACAGCATGGCAATGGGACGGCTGAGCAATCGGCTGAGGGCGCGTCGTAGTGGGAGCCGGTTGGCCGTGGACCTAGCCCCCCGGCACGCGTTTTACGGCTGGTCAATGAGGTGCTGGCCGAGGCCGAGTTCGACGAGGCTGTCGAAATGCTGTGCCAGGGGTACTACAGGGGCGGCGTTGGCCGTCCGTTGATCCCTCCGGGTCTCTACTTCCACATGCTGTTCGTCGGTCTTCGAGGAGTTGGATTCCGAGCGCGAGATGGCTTGGGTCTGCGCCAATTCCTTGTCGCTGCATGGCTTTCTGCGCCTGTCGGATGGTGAAACGGTTCCCGACTACTCGATCCAGGTCGCAGACTGCATCCCAGGGGTGGTGTTCCGCCACCGTTTCGGTGCCGGACCTCCGGGCCAGGCGGTGGCTGTGCTCTGGTTCATTTCCGGAACTCCCGTGCGAGCGCGGTCACCGCGGCCAAGTCCGGCGATCCGGCAAGCAGGGCCTCGACGAACTTCCCTACGGTGTCGTCTCGATCTCGTCGGCATCGGCCACCACCAGCCACGCCGCACGCCGGCCGGAGGGTGCCTTCCAGCCGGTCGCGGCCTGCGCCGGGTCGGCAGGCCCGGCACCGGTGCCCCGCAGCCGGCGCCGGACCCGTTCCTGCACCGTCTTGGGCCGGCCCGAATAGCCCCTGTCGCGGAGTTCCCGCCACAGCCGGGCGGTGTTGGTGCAGCTCTCGGCCCAGCGTTGCCGCAGGTACTCGGCATGGCGGTCGATCGCGTTCCCATAAGCCGGTTTGCTCCACGACGGGAGTCGGCCCGCCCGCAGCCATGTCCGGATCGTGGCGCGGTCCAGGCCAGGTGCTGCGGGAGATCGCGCTCTGCGACCAGCCGCAGGCGTGCAGTGCTGCGACTTCCTCGAAGCGGGCCTGCCGCGCCGCCCGCCTATCCAGTTAACGCTGGTGGCTGCGGGCTAGCGGCCGGGACTCCGGCGGAGCGCTGGGAAGCGGAACCGGCGTCACCGCTGTGACTGCCTTGGCCGCGGCGCGAATGGCCCGGTGCTGCCGGTCGAGAATGCCGGCCAGGGCGTCGCCGAGATTGCGTGGAAGATGCTAGCGATCCGCGACCTGGATCGCGTCCGGGGCGCTGGTCCGGGCGCCGTCGGCATAGGCGCCGGCCCGGTCGCGGGCGACGATCTCCACGCCGGGGTGCGCCTCCAGCCAGGCGGCGACGGTCTCCGCGTCGCGATCGGGCAGCAGGTCGATGGGACGGCTGCGCTCCAGATCGACGATGAGGGTGCCGTAGCGCCGGCCGCGTCGCCAGGCCCAGTCATCGATGCCGACGACGCGCGGGGTCGGTGCCACCGGGAGGGGAGCCGCCCGGATCAGGCGAAGCAGGGTGTCGCCGCTGACCGGCATGGCGAGCCGGTTCGCCAGGCGGGCGCCCGACTCGCCTCCGGCATGCAGGGCGATGCGGCGTTGCGCCTCGGCGAGGCGGACGGTCCGCCGAACCCTCGGCAAGTTTACCTCCGGCAGGCGCTCGGCGAAGATCCGGCGCGGGCACCTGGGGGCGGAGCAGCGAAAGCGACGGACCTGGAGACTGAGCTGGCGATCCTCCCCGGCCAGGGGAGATCCCCTAGACAGCGAGTGTAGCGGCTGTGGACGCGACGCGAGCGGCGCCGGCACAAGGGACAGGACGCTGTGGCGGCGCGAGCGCGAACAGCAACGACGACGACGCGATCCGGGTGGACGACGACCCGCTCGACCGCGAGACCGGCGGGCAGCAGGGAAAGCAACGAACTGAACACGGAGAAGACGACAATCGCGGAGATAAAGCGTTTCTCCTCATATCATTATTCTCACCCTGCGGCGCACTCGTCCTGCACCGGGAATGACACTGTTGGCTAATTCCAAAGCGGCCGTCTGGACGGCGGTGCTCGGCGGGAAATCCCGCTCCAAATCAGCTTGCTGATCGGGCTTTGGGCATCCTCAGGCCTGATCGTCGATTTTGCCAACAGTGTCTAGTGCTCAGACGCATTCAGAAGGTTCGCAAAATTCCTTGCCAAACCCGCGAAGCGCCTGGGTGGCCACTGAATCTTTTGTTAGCGTCTATGCACTAAGGTCTGTGGACATTCACTTGAGGGCCAGGAAGGAACCAACTAGATGGATGGCCGCGGTGAAGCTACTGTCGGTCTTATCATAGCGGGTGGCGATGCGCCGGAACTCCTTGAGATTGCAGAAGAAGTTCTCGACCAAGTGACGCCAGCGGTACATCGCGAAGTCGCAGGGGATCGGGCGGACGCGGTCGGCCTTGGGCGGGATAACCGCCAGCGTTCCCCGATCGTCGAGGTCGGCGCGGATCCAGTCGATGTCGAAGGCCTTGTCGGCGATCAGGGCCTCGAACTCGAGGCCGGAGATCAGCGGCGCGACACCGACGCTGTCGTGGCGCTGGCCCGGCAGCAGGACGAAGCGGACCAGGTTGCCGAGCGCATCGACCAGGGCAACGATCTTGGTCGTCAGGCCGCCGCGCGAGCGGCCAATGGCCTGAGTGCAAGTCCCCCTTTTGCGCCGGCGCCATGCTGGTGGACCCGGACGATGGTGCCGTCGACCAGGGCGTACTCGAAGTCGGGGTCGCCCGACAGGGCTTCGAAGAGGCGCTCGAACACGCCCCTGCAGGCCCAGCGCCGGAACCGCCGGAAGGCCGTGTTCCAGCACCCGAACGCCTCGGGCAGCTCGCGCCACGGCGAGCCCGTGCGCACCAGCCACAGCACGCCTTCGAGGAACAGCCGGTTGTCCGTGCCCGACCGGCCCGGGTCGCCCGCCTTGCCCGGCAGCAGCGGCTCGACACGCCCCCACTGGGCGTCGCTCAACATCAGGCGGATCATGATTGGCCTCCGTTTTCCAGTCTTCAATCAGATCCCGCCCGTCAAGCCAACCCTCTTCTTAACCATGAATGTCCACAGACCTTAGTACTACAGCCGGGACTTTCCGATAATGATCGGATCTGTCCCACGATATCAATAAGTTAGCTGAATCGCCTTGGTTTTGCCCTGTCCCGTAAATTATTGATATCATTGGGACTGTCGAAAAGTCCCGGCTGTAGTATTAGTTGCTGCCGCTGTCCGGAGCGTCGAAGTTAGGAGCGATGTATGTCACTCCGAGGGCGCCTGCTGGCTGGCGGGGTTGATCATGCCCGCGGTCGATGGACATGTTGAGGTGTGAACGAACCAGAGAGCGCGTTACCTCTCGCAGGGCGAGATTGATTTCTTCGTCCGTACCGCGCGATGAGATCTGACGCCATTTCCGGCGGGCTACTTCTGGTAGTGCCATGTAGAATTCCGTTGCAGCCGCCAGGATCTGTGCGGGTTTATGCCCTTCCTCAAGTGCGACCCGATCGACCTTGCCTGCAAGACCCTCATCGACCCAAGCCGATATGCTCTTCTTTGCCACCTTACTCTCCACTGAAACAGGCTGAAGGAATGGCGCGCTGTCGCAACCCGCTACGATGGACTGGCTCAAGGCATAGATCAAGATCTCAGGTGAACCGCACCGGGTTTACCGGAGGCTCCGTTTCTTGAGAGACTGGGGTCATCATGACGAAGCAGACATCACCCAAATTCGCCCCTGAAGTCCGCGAGCACGCGGTGCGGATGGTGTTCGAGCACGAAGGTGAGTACGCCTCGTAGTGGGTGGCGATCAGCTCGGTCGCGGCGAAGATCGGCTGCACGGCGGAGACGCTGCGGAGCTGGGTCCGGCAGGCCGAGCGCGACCAGGGCAAGCAACCCGGCCTGACCACGGACGAACAGGAGCGGATCAAGGCGCTGGAGCGTGAGAACCGCGAGCTGCGCCAGGCGGACGAGATCATTCGCAAGGCGTCGGCTTATTTTGCCCAGACGGAGCTCGACCGCCCGTTCAGGAAATGATCGCCTTCATCGACGAGCATCGCGCCGTCCACGGGGTCGAGCCGACCTGCAAGGAGCGACGCATGCGTCGCTCCGGTCGCCCCGTCCACATATCACTCCCATGCTGTCCGGCGGACTGACGCGTCCAAGGCGCCGGCCCGCTGGCGAAACGACGTCGAGGTAAGCGTGGCTATCCGGCGGATCTGGGACGGGAATTTCCAGGCCTACGGGGTCCGGAAGGTCTGGCGGCAGTTGCGGCGGGAAGGCCTTGGCGTGGCGCGCTGCACGGTGGCCCGACTGATGCAGCGCATGGGCCTGAAGGGGGCGACGCGCGGCAAGACGGTGCGCACCACGATCAGAGACCGGGCGGCGTCATGCCCTGCGGACCGGGTGAATCGGCAGTTCCAGGCATCCCGCCCGAATGCCTTGTGGGTCGCCGATTTCACGTATGGTGCGCCTCGTCCCGGATGGTCCGGGGTGCATATCGCTGGAATGCTGATGAGAAAGGAGGAGAATGAGAAAAGCCTTGCCCTCTGCTGTGAGGGGGCATGAGCCCAAGCGGCGGTGACCTGCCGTCAACTGGCAGGGTGACGTAGCCCGCAGATAAAGGGGATTGAGGCGAAGCCGTTACGCCGAGATGGTTCCCGAGGCTGTAGCACTGGAAGGTTGAGGAACACGAACCAGTTGATCGGCGTCCGAGGGCTGAAAGATCGCGCTCACCCACACGGCTTAATAGGCGAAATGCTGATGATGCCGCCGGACACGTGTGTCGGTGGTATCTGAACGCGGGCGCATACGTAGGGCACCTGCGGGGAGCCATGGAGAGAACGCAGCCAGGCCATGGCATCGGCATCGACTTGCTCGAAGCGGAGGGGGTGCCGCCGTCGGCCCTGTTCATTGCGTCGCCTTATGATCCCGAAGCGCATTTCGCCAAGAAACGCAGCACCTCCTGGGTCGGCTACGAGGTGCATCTCACGGAAAGCTGCGAGGACAACCAGCCTCACCTGATCACCCACGTGGAAATCACTGCTGCTCCTGTGGCCGACGGTGATGTGCTGGAGACGATACACCATGCTTCGGCCGCCGACGGTCTGTTCCCGGCGGTGCATCTGACCGATACCGGCTATGTCGATGCCAAACGCCTGCTGTCCAGCCGCACCCGGTACGACGTTGACCTGCTGGGACCGACGCGCGGCGATTATCACCGCCGAGGGCGCGAGAACAAAGGCTTCGCCGCGCAGGACTTCACCATCGATTGGGAGCGGCGCCAGGCGATCTGCCCGGCCGGGCAGACCAGTGCCAACTGGGTCCCGACGCAGGAACCCAGGGGCAAACCGGTCATCGGGGTCAACGTCGCCAGTTCGACCTGCAAGGCCTGTCCCCACCGCCTCGACTGTATCGACGCCGATGGTGTCCGGCGCACATTGACCCTGCAGGTGCCGGAGCTTCAGATCGCCTTGCAGGCGGCCCGGCATCGGGAGAAAACGGCAGAGTTCCGCGAGCAGTATGGCAAACGGGCCGGTATCGAAGGAACAATCTCACAAGGCGTCAGGGCTTTCCATCTGCGGCGCTCGCGTTATATCGGACAGGCCAAGACGCATTTGCAGCATCTCCTGATCGCCGCCATCGACCTGGGCCGCATCTATTGCTGGCTGATCGCTGAACCGCGTGCCCAAACCCGCCAATTGGCATTTACCGCCCTCATGATGCCTAAGGGGCGGTTTCCAGAACTCTCACTTGGTGATTACCCTGCTGGAAACCGGCTGACCTGCCATCGATTTCCTGTGCCTTCGGCGCAAGGAGGCGAGCATGAGGGCGACGGTGGCGGAGTTGGTAGCGGGGATCATCGACCGGATTGAGGACCGGCCTCCTGGTCCCGGTCGTCCGCCAGTGCCCACCGCGGAAGTCATCGAGACGCTCCGCTTCTTCGTGCGCGAGGGTGTCCAATGGCGCGCGCTCCGAGCCGTCGACGGGCGCGCCTCAGGCTCTACTCTGCGTCGCCGCCTGGACGAGTGGCACAGAACGGCGCTGCTCCACCGGGTGCATGCCGTCCTCGTCCGCATGGCGCGCTCGGGTCCGGACGTCACCGCATGGGACGTCGTGGTCGATAGTTGCTCGGTGCGGGCCAAGAGAGGCGGCGAGCTGACTGGCCCGAACCCGACTGACCGCGGCAAAGCGGGGACCAAGTATCACGTCGTGGTCGCGACCGACGGCATCCCGCTGGCGGTCATCCCTTCCGCCGCCAGCGTCCACGACACGAAACTCTTCTCCGACCTGCTGCGTCTGGCCCAGGTCGTCTGCGTCGCCATTGGCAAGCTCTATGCTGACGCAGGCTACGACAGCGCCGGGGCTTTAGACAATGCCGAATGCAGTACAACCGCTGGCTTTGCTTGCGTGACGGCATCCGTCCCCACATTCGGAAAGTCGGTGAGGCGCATGGGTCCGGGCTCGGTAAGGTCCGGTGCATCGTTGAGCACGGCTGCGCCTGGCTGCTGGCCAACAAACGCCTGGACCGAAGGCACGATAAGCTGGGCCGGATCGTCCTCGCCCTGCTCACAGCCGCAGCCATCTTCTTCATCGCAAACCGTCTCACCCGGTTCTGAAAACCATGCCTAAAACCGCATAGGGAATTCGCCAGCGGTATCGGGAATGCGGATGGACCAAGCTTCATCCGCCCTTTACAGCATCGGGAAGCAAGGTTCGGTGGTGATCACTAGCAGATCATCCAAGGTCGCATAACTCATTGCAATGATTTGTTACATACGAAAAATAAGACAGACGGTCATCTCATGCTATGCTTCACCTTTGAAGCACCCATGGGACGAGAGGAGCTGAGCCTTCAGAAACGAGCAAAACCTCACTCAAGGTCTGATTTCGAACATCAGGATGCAAGTCAATGACAGGCACAGTTAGAATTTCCACGTGCGGCCGAGCTTTATTGAAAATTTTCTACAATCGCATTGAAATTTCATTGCCATCATTCGTGCTGCGCTGGATTGCTGCTTGGTCTCTGGGAGGTTTGATGGTGCTCACGATACATCCCGCGTTTGCGGATGAGTCGGTAGATCTGGGCGACATACGTATAGAAGCCGCGACCGCAACGCCCACCGCGAAGGGTGGTCGATCGAGAGTGAGGTTCCAAATTACAAACAATAGCCGTACAGATCTCCATCTTCTTGGAATATCAACGCCCGTGGCAGCAAAGACAGAGCTTGTCGCACGCGTAGGCTCCGAAAACACTTCAGTCCTGCAATCTATTGGTATCCCGTCAGAAGAGACGTTGGATCTTACAACCTCCCACCTCCATTATGAGATTTACCCGCTGGAGAAAGTTCTTCAATCCGGAGATAATTTTCCGATAACATTGCACTTCAGGGGTTGGAGCAAAAGTACTTTGGTCCATGTTCATTGAGGGCAAGGCGCGTGCCTCTGGTCGGAGTCCCTGTGCCTTTCTCATAGCGCATATGGGAGAAAAGGTGGCCTACTGGATGAACGTCGTGATGGCATGCTGTAAAATCAAATATGCCTAAGTTCCTGTGTGAGACAGCAACAAAAAAGCAGTAAATATGGTCCAGCTTTGACAAAAGAATCTCATCCACAAGCGTTGGGAGACTGCGTTGGGTTGTCGAGAGACGAGGCTCGCCGTTTCGCTCCAAGTTACATAAATTTAAAAACTTTATTCCGTTTCATCTGGGTTGGACTCGGTGTCCTAGCTCTAGCTGCACTTTATGGAGCCTTAACAGGTCCATCCCCAAAGGACGGCGCGATTTATGCCGCAGTCACAGTCACCGTGATAGGTGTTCCGATCGTGGGATACGAGGTTCTTTTCCGTCGCTGGCTGGTTTTTTCACCGAGCCGTCGATGGCCCTTCGGACTTCTCGTTCTGATTAAGTCAACCGGATATGCATTCTGGATTTTGCTTGGCACGGCGATCGGGTCGCGCCTAACCCACCACTCTGATGGCCCCCCACTGACGGATCTTTTGGCTCATAGGGAAACCATCATAGCCACGGTGCTTGCTGCCTTTGTCGCAAACGTATTGCTGGCCGCAGGTCGGCTTCTCGGATCTAATGTTCTATTCAACTTCTTTGTTGGCCGTTATCATCGGCCGCAGCATGAAGTGCGCCTATTTCTTTTCCTTGACGTTTCCAACTCCACAGCTATCGCTGAGACGATCGGTGATCTCAAATTTCACGCTTACCTGGATGATTTCTTCCGTATAGCTGGACGTGTGGCGTTCGATTGCAACGGTGATGTTCACGACTATATCGGAGATGAGATTATTGTTACTTGGCCAGTCGGGAAAGATAGCCGTGATGCGCTGATGTTCTTCCCCTTGCTCAAGAAGCGGTTGGATGGCAGTCGCTCAGTATTCCATCAGCGGTATGGTCATGAAATTGATTATAGGGCAGGAATGCATCTAGGGCCTGTGGTGACTGGGGAAGTTGGTGAGTTTAAGCAGAAGATCACCTTCCTTGGCGACACAGTGAACACGGCAGCTCGACTTGAGCAAATTGCCCGTACCAGTGGCAGTAGTATCCTTGTAAGTCGCTCTGTTCTTGACCAGGTTCCGCTACCTTCAGAGATGAAGGCGACACCACTCGGCCTGATGCCCGTCCGTGGCAAATCTCGACCTATGGAAGTCGTGCGTCTGGACTTCTCTGCGGCGGCAGGGCTCTGAAACGGATCACTCCTCAGGAGCTTGGTGACAGTGGAAGGGGCGCGATGCTCCGTGCAGCCAAGGACAGACTGAAGGCGAAGCAATCAGGTATGGAGGATACAATGGGTGTGCTGATCCAGGATACCAGCTGGCACTTGCCGGATGAGCTCTGGCAGCGCACGGAAGCGCTGCTGCCGCGCTCGCTGGGATGCCACAACCGGCGCGCTCCGGATCGCGCGACAATGGACGCCATCTTCTTTGGGTCCATCCGCATTCCCGGTGCAAGGCGAGTGCGCCGCAGGGTGAGGATAATCATATGAGGAGAAACGCTTTTCTGAGAGTGTCAGGAATTTCGTGTGAGGGCGGGCGGTTTCGCATGATCAGGCGAATGCCTTTGTGAAGCGCTCACCGAAGAGGACGGCGAACTGAGCCTTTGCCATGGCCCACTCCCGCGCCGGCATGGTCCACTGTTTCTCGGTCCTGTGCAAGACCAGGAAGATCAGCTTCAGGGCGGCGTCGTCGGTCGGGAAGTGGCCTCGGGCGCGAACGGCCCGACGGAGCTTGGCATTCAAGGACTCGATGGCGTTGGTGGTGTACAGGATACGCCGGACCTCGGCCGGGAAGGCGTAGAACGGCACCACCTCGTTCCAGGCGCGGCGCCAGCACGGGCCGATGGCCGGATACTTGCGCCCCCAGGCGCTGTCCTCGAAGGTTTCCAGCGCGGCCTCGGCGGTCGTGGCGTCGATCGCCCTGTAGATGTCCTTCAGGGCGGCTGCGACGGCCCGGCGGTCCTTCCAGGAGACGAACTCCAGGCTGTTGCGTAACCGGCCGCTCAAGGCCTAGGGACCGGTTTTTTGTAGAGGGGGATGAGATCGCGCAGGTTCTCGATGCCGAAGGCAGTGAACGCCAGGACTTCCTCGCCTCCGACACCGTAGATCCAGAGGACGCCGTCCTCAGGTTCCATGTCGAGGCTGACCTCGTGCAGCAGATCCTCGTCCTCACCGAGCATTTCGGCGACGCGGGCGATGGTGAAGACGGAGCTGATCGCGGCCATTTCAGGCGACTTGTGCCCGAAGCGCCTCGCTGGAGGCCCAGTTCCAGGGCAGGAGTTCGTGCAGTCGGGTGATCAGATGGTCGCCGATGCGGTCGAGTATGGCCGCGAGATAAGCCTCGGGATCGAGACCCGAGAGCTTGGCCGTCTCGATGATCGTCATCGCGTCCGCGATCACGGCGCCGCCGGCGTCCGAGCCGGCGAAGAGATAATTCTTCCTGCCGACCGATATCGGCCGGATCGCCCGCTCGGCCGGGTTGTTGTCAATCGCCACGTGCCCGTCCTCGAGGAACAGGGAGAAGGCCTCGACGCGCTTGAGGAAGTAGCGCATCGCCGTCGGCAGGTCGCCCTTGCCGGGGATGCGCCGGAGCCGGTCCTCGCACCAGGCCTGGAAGGCTTCGACCGGACCTCGGCTTCGCTCCTGCCGGATGCGGCGCCGCTCCTCCGCCGGCCGCCCGGTGATCTCGCGCTCGATGTCGTACAGGACGCCGATCCGCTCCAGCGCCTCGAAGGCGATCGGGGAGCCGGTGGACTTCCAGACGTCGTGGAAGGCGCGGCGCAGATGAGCCCAGCATGCCGCCTCGCGGATCCGCCGATGGCCCTCGGCGCCCGGCTCGTAGAGCTTCCTGAAGCCGCCGTAGGCATCGGCTTGCAACACGCCCTCGAAGCCCGCGAGATGGGCCTGCGGGTGCTCGCCCTTGCGGTCGGGCGAGAAGAAGTAGGTCACGGCGGGCGGATCGCTCCCGCCCCAGGGCCGGTCGTCGCGGAGATAGACCCAGATCCGCCCTTCCTTGACCCCGCGGGGTTTGCCCTCGACGGCGCGGCGTCCCGGATCAAGGACGCGGATCGGCGTATCATCGGCATGCAGCCGGTCCGACCGCATGACCTCGGCGCGGATCAGGTCGGTCAGGGGCCGCAGGGTCGCGACCGCCTGGCCGCACCAGTCGATCAGGGTGGACCGGGGAATGTCGGCCCCCATCCGGGCGAAGATCTCGCCCTGGCGGTACAGGGGAAGGTGATCGTCGAACTTCGAGACCAGGACATGGGCCAGCAGGGCGGGACCCGCCATTCCCCGCCGGATCGGCCGGGGCGGCGCCGGCTCCTGGACGATCCTCTCGCACAGCCGGCAGGACTTCTTCGGCCTCCTGGTCTCGATCACCTTGAGCTTGGCCGCGACGAACTCGAGAACCTCGGACAAGTCCTCGCCGAGCAGACGAAGCGGGCCTCCGCAGTCGGGGCAGTGGTCGCCGGGATCGAGCACGATCCGCTCGCGCGGCGCGTCGTCGCGAAGGCGCGGTTTACCCCGCCGGCGGGGTTCGCCTCTCGGTAATGCCGGCTCCTCCCCGGCGTCACGGGCATCGGAATGTTCGCCCGAAGCATCGTTGGCGGCAATCGCCACCTCGACGTCCTCGAGCGTCAGCTGGAGTTGCTCGAGTTCACGGTCGATCCGCTCCGAACTCGGTCCGAACCGCTGCCGCCGCAGCCTGGCGATCTGGATCCGAAGCGCCTGGACCAGGGCCTCGAAGGCCAGCGCCGACGCCCTGGCGCGGGCCATCTCCTCACGCTGGGCGAGGATGATCGCCTTCAGGGCGGCTGGGTCGTCGGGCAGAACATCGGGCTGCTGCTGCATGGATCTAGTTTAGCAGAACTTCATGGCGGGCAACAGTAATCCCTCAGTCATGACCAGAGAATGTCACCCGACCCGCGTCGGCCGGGAAGTCCAGGCGGGACGTCTCCAGTCTATTCCCTCCCACAGCATTGCGAGTTGTGCCGCCGTCAGCCGTACCGATCCGTCCGAAGGTGCTGGCCAGGGGAAGCGGCCCTGCTCGAGAACCTTGTAATACAAGCAAAACCCCTGGCCGTCCCAGTGGAGCAGCTTGATCCTGTCGCCCCGACGCCCCCGGAAGGCGAAGACGGCACCCGAGCCGGGGGCCTGCCGGAGATGCTCCTGCGCGACCGCCGCCAGCCCGGCGATCCCCTTGCGCAGGTCCGTGACCCCGCAGGCGAGATAAACCCGAACGCCGGTGCCCGGGCCGATCATGCCGCCTCCGCGACCCGGATCAGCCGCATCAGAACGCGATCCGGAATGTCGGCGGCAAAGCGGAGGGTGCGGCCACTGCGCAGCCCGATCTCGACAGGGTGGCCTGGCACATCCCCGCCGCATCCAGCGCCCGGGCCCGGCTCGTCCTCCGTCACTTCGACCGGGAGGAACACGGCCTTACCCGTTGGATGGACAGCCTTGTGCTTCAACTCGCAGCGCCACTGATAGATGTTCTGCCGGGAGATGTCATGCCGGCGGGCCACCTCCGAGACGCTGGACCCGGGAGCGGCAGCCTCGGCGACAATCCGCATCTTCTCGTCCAATGACCAGCGACGCCGGCGCTCTCCCCTGCTCAGCACCTCCACCCGCATATCTCACCTCGCTGTTGATGTCCATAACGACGTCGTTAACGACGTAAGCTATCTCGATAGCAAAGTCCTTGTAAGGCGGCCTGGACCGGCCGGTTACGCTGTTGCGAAGCAGGTGCACGATGCAGGTCTGGACCATGGCCTGCGGGAACACCGCCTGGATGGCGTCGGGAAAGCCCTTCAGCCCGTCGACCACGGCGATCAGGATGTCCTCCACGCCGCGATTGCGCAGCTCGTTCAGGACGCGCAGCCAGAACTTGGCGCCCTCGTTCTGCTCCAGCCACAGGCCGAGGATCTCCTTGGTGCCGTCGGCCCGCACACCGAGGGCCACGTGGACGGCCTTGTTGCGGACCAGTCCCTCGTCGCGGACCTTGACCCGCAGGGCGTCGAAGAACACCAGCGGGTAGACCGGCTCCAGCGGCCGGGCCTGCCAGGCGGCGATCTCGTCCAGCACGGCGTCGGTCACGGCGCTGATCAGGTCGGGCGAGACCTCCACGCCGTAGAGCTCGCGCAGGTGCCCGACGATCTCCCGCACGCTCATGCCGCGGGCATACATCGATATGATCTTGTCGTCGAAGCCTGGAAAGCGACGCTGGTACTTGGCGATGAGCTGCGGATCGAAGGTCGCCCGCCGATCGCGCGGGATCTCCAGTTCCAGCTTGCCGGTGTCGGTCAGCACCGTCTTGCGGCCGTAGCCGTTCCGGCCGTTGCCGGCCTCATTCTCGCCGGCGAGATGATGGTCCATCTCGGCATTCAGCGCCCGCTCCGCAAGCGCCTTCTTCAGGCCGTCCAGAAGGCCGTTCGGATCGAACGCGCTCTTCGCGTCGGACCCGGCAAGAAGTTGGTCGAGCAGGGCGTCAGGGATGACGGGGGGTTTGCGACGAGCCATGCGGGATCTCCTTTTCTCCCAGTATGCCCGCCCTCACACGAAATTCCTGACACTCTCCATGACTCGGAGAAAGCACGATGTGGAAGTTCACCCAGGGCTTGTGCACCGGGAATGCGGAAGGACCAAAATTGCCTGCACCTTGACACCTGCTCGATCGCCAGCGCATGCAAGCGGCACAGCAGCTCAACCCGGGTTTTCGGGTTCAGAGCCTCGAAGGAGCGGCGGTCCATCCCGGAAAGATCAACAGGTCCCTTACGCGTCATACCGCCCATAGAATCAGAACCGGCCGGGCAACGCCATCCTCATATCGCCAAGCCAGTTCCTCGTGCTACACCATCAAAACAGGGGAGGTAATCGGGTACCAGCAGTGGAATGGTGGAGCCGGCCCCTACCGCTGGAGAGCCAGGTATGGTCATGCTCGGGTGGTGCTTGCCTTCGGCTTTGCCCTGCGTTTCGGCGCGTCAGCCATCAGTGTCTCAGTTGAGATAATGAGCTGTCGTCCATACGTATAGGACGCCTCGAGCAGACCCCTCCACGTCACCGCAAACAGCAGATAGGCGGCATGGATCAGGGCCACCACCAGAACGATGAGCACCCTTGTGGTGAAGTTATCGTTGGGGTCGAGGGGCCAGCGTTTCCACAGCAACCATGCGCAGGTCACCGTCACGATCAAGTTAAGGATCGCTGCAGGCCACTTCAATCCAAGCATATTTCGTCGAAAGCCGTACGACACATTCTCGTCAAACAGTAGCTTGAACTTCTTCGTGTCACGCGTGTTTTCGCGCAGCCAGGTGCATGCTGCATCGTAGAACTCGTCCGCGGCGGCCTGATTGCCCTCCTCCTCCTCCGCCGACGGAGCCGGTCGCCCGAGCTTGGCAGCGAGGAAGGCACGGTAGCGGTCTTTTGTCACCTCGTCGAATGTCGGGTCATTGCGCCGGAGCCATTTCACGGAACGCACGCCTCCCTGCCTTTCCCAAACCTTTGGTTCCAGCCGCTTTCCTTGCTGCCGCGCCACATCGGAGGCGGCGTACAGGATCAGCAGAATGCCGAAGGCCGCGATCGAGTTCGACACTGAGATACCGCTCCATGAGACCAGCAGCGCCATTGCCGCGAGCGCCGGGGCCACCGCGATGATGGCAGGATAGATCCGGGCGTTGCGGCTGTAGGCGTCGAAGCCCCTTAGCGAAACCTGGGGTATGGCCATCACACTCACCGTTCGTGTTCTCCGTTGTCGGTCGCGCCGAAGTCTGCCTGGGACAGACCGCAGGCCGATGACCACTTCAAGGCGCGTGGCCTATCTGGACCCTTGCGCCGGCTGAGGGCAAGGGCGACTGATCTTCGATAGATTGTGTCATAGAATGTTCACGGCATACAAGCTGTTGATTGCCCGCCAATGTTGCGTGTATGTTCCGCCAGCGGTGAAGGTCCAATCAGAGGGCGTTCCGCCACCCGCAAATTCAGTGACGCTGTCCCCGCAAAAGGAGTTTGGAGAGACCATGACCGTAAACAAGCTGAGCTTCTTCGCATCGGGGAATGGCGACAGCGTGCTGCTCAAGGCGGGCGGCACGACGATCATGACTGACATCCACTACTGCCAGGGCCATGCGGATCCCGACGACGATTCGAAACCGGACTTCACCCCGCAGATCCGCGATGCCTGCACGGACGACTGCCTCGACCTGTTCGTGTTGACCCACCCCGACAAGGATCACGTGCGGGGCGCCGGCGACGTCTTCTACCTCGGCCCGCCCGAGGACTGGGTCAGCGATCCCGACGAGGGGGATCCCTTAATTCTGATCAAGGAGATCTGGTGCAGCCCCTATGCGGCCAACGGCGCCTATGACGAGGACGAATCGAAGCTGATCCTGGGCGAGATCAGGCGGCGCAAGGAGCTGCAGAGTACCCCGGCCGCCGATAAGGATGGCAACAGGCTCGTGGTCCGGAGCGTGGACGACGCTGTCGTGTCGGGTCGCTTCGGGAACGCGGAATGGAGGGTTCTCGCCCCCACCCAGGCGGAAGCGCACATCCCAGAACCCAAGAAAGGCGAGCTGCGGGAGAGCTGCAACCCCACGAGCCTCGGGATCCGCTGGACCGTGACCGTGAACGGAGGGAAGAACCACATCCTGCTGCTCGGCGATGCAACGGTCGCAGTCCTCGAGCGGATCCATGATAAGATCCTGCTCAAGGACCCGGCGGCCCTGGACTGGCACGTCCTGCTGGCGGTGCATCACTGCTCGCGGCGGTCCCTAGGCTGGGTGGTGAATCCCGGCAAAGACGAGGAGTTCATTGAATCCAAGAAAGCGCTGAAGGTCCTCGGTCGGCAGCTCGGCTCCGGTTACGTCGTCTCGTCCAGCCGCCGGTTCGGCCGGGACGTCACGCCGCCCAGCAGCCACGCCAGGAACAGGTACTACAAGATCCTGGCGGAAACCGACGATCTGACCAAGGTGATGCAGGCCGACCGGGACCGCTTCCTGGTGACCGGCTCTAACGGCGACGGCAAGCCCGAGCACGTTATCTTCGACCTTACGGCGAGTGGTCCGTCGCGCCGCAAGCAGGCCAAGCCGCTCGCCGCGCCCGCGGTGGCCTCGTCCGTGGGAGGCGGCGGCAGCTATGGGTGAGAACTGGTCCCGGCTCGGCACAGTGGCTTGGTCGCCGGCCTTGCGCGGCGAAGTCGCCGCTATCGCCCGTGCGGACGGCGTGATTGCGGAGAGCATATCAGTCTGGCGGTTCGACGGAGCGGGGGAGGCCTCTCCCGGCCGGCTGCACGTCCGATTCGACATGGCGGCGCCCGGGCTGACGGCCCCCGTGCTCCGCCTGAACGACCCTGAACCGATCGCTCTGGCTTGGAAAGACGCGGGAGACATCGGGCTGCACGCGCCGGTCGTTTTCGCGCTGCGGGCCGACTTTCCTCGGGATCTGTCGCACATCAATCCGGGTCCGACCGACTGGCCCGCGAGCCTCTGCCTGTCCCGCGCGGGTCTCGACCATATCTACCTGCGCTTCGGAATCGGCGGGATCATCGAGACCTTACGGCGCTGGTTGCTCGATGCTGCGGCGGGATCGCTCGACACGACCGAATGGCACCCAATCCCGCTCGGCCAAAGCGCCCTAGGCGACGACGCCGTAGGAATCTTGGCGGATCCCGCCTTCTTCCAGGAGACGGCTGACAGGGGCGATGCCCAAGGCTTCGCGACCGGCATAGCGCGCCAACTGGCGCCGCGGCTTGTCCGGTTGTTCTCCGAGGTTTATGACCCGACCGGACGCGGCGGGAGAGGCGGCTCCCCGCTGGCGGAGGCGTGCCAGGCGCAGGTCACTGAGACGCGGCGACGGCAGGCCAACTTCGAGCACTTCCCATGGATTTTGATTTGGGGAGAAACGGACCAGCCTGTTTTCGCCGATCCGGTGTCCATGCAGGAGGTCATCCGGCAGCTCGAGGAGGTCGGGGTTACAGGGACGCTGCAGCACGCCTTCGCGACCGTCGATGCCGGGGGCGCCACCGGGCGCCGCTTCGCGAGCATGGACAAGGCCGCGATCCTCGTGGTCGCCCTGCGCAGGACGAGGCCGCTGCTGAAGGACATCCACGGCCTCTCGCTAGATCCAGAGGCGCGGCGGTATGAACTGGCGGCCTTTATGATCAGGGCGGGTACGGAGCGCCGTCTTGTCGATCCGGACAACCGGGTCGTGAGGGCCATGCCTCTGCCGTTGCCGGACCCGTCCCTGTTCCAGAGCATCTCCGGCACGCCACCCATGTGCGGCCTCGGGCTCGTCGGCGTGGGGAGCCTCGGCAGCGCCCTCGAGGAACTGCTCCTGCGCGCCGGCCTTGATCGCCTCGTCCCGATCGACGACGATCACATCGAATCGCACAATCTCGCCCGCCATGCCGGCCGCAACGGCGACCTCGGTAGGGCGAAGGCCGAATGGGGCCGGCAACTCGCCTCGGAGCTTGGCCCGTGCCTGCCAATGAGCGCGTCGGATCCAGGACGCCGCAGGGTCGCTTTCCACGTGCAGGAAGCCCACATGAACGTCCTGACCGCGCCGGACGATCGTCTCCGGGAGGTACTGGCGCCGACGCAGGCGGTCCTCGATGCGACGGCCGATCCCAGGGTGCGCAACCGACTCTGCGCCGTTGACCACGGTCGGCGCCTTCTTCGGGCTGAGATCTTCGATAGCGGTCGATTGGGAGTGCTGTCGATCGGAGCTCCTGGTGGAAACCCGGACCCCTTCGATCTCTATCAGGTGCTCGTCTCCCTCGTGATCCACGACGATGTCGTCCGCGAGTGGCTTCGGCGCGAGCGTGGGGGAGCCGCCGGCCTCAAGGAGATGGTGCTTGGGTTCGGTTGCGCTTCCGCGACCATGCGGCTCCCCAAGTTCGCAATCGACCAGCACGCGACCGCATTCATGCCGTCGTTGATTGATGTTCTGCGTGAGGACGATCCAATGGTCGCAAGCGGCCTCGGCCTTAATCCCCTCGATGATAAGTTGCGTCCTATGGGCTGGCGCTGGTTCGAGGTACCAAAGTTCGTCCATTTCACCGTACCAGAGGGCTGGTCCGTACGGATCTCGCCGGCAGCCCTCGAGGATCTTCGACGCATGCGCGCGGACAGGCTGCCGGACGAAACGGGCGGCTACCTGTTCGGGGGTTGGGACCGGATCGTTCGCCGCGTCACCGTCGTTTCGGCGACGCCCGCGCCTGCCGGCACGCGCGGCACGCCACGCGACCTCGACCTGCCAAGCGTCGACCGATGCCCGAAAGCCGCAGCTTTACTGCGTCGGAGCGCCGGACGGCTGCACCTCATAGGGACTTGGCACAGCCATCCGGACGGCTGCGCGCTCCCGTCGCCGACGGATTTGCTGACAATCTCAGCCATGGCGTTGGTGAACGTGACCCAGGGCATGCCAACGCTGATGCTGATCCAGTCCAATGCCCCTTTGCCGGTTCCGGTGTTCTCGGCGGAATACTTCGCGGAAGGGAAGATCGAGCTGGTAAAAAGTGAAATAGCCAGAACAGCATAATATCCCATAATAAAGGTTTCTCCGATGGCGTGAAGCGGCAGGGAAAGGGGAGGCCGTCTACCGCGGTCCAGGCCGGTGCTGCGGGAGACCGCGCCCTATGGCCAGCCGCGGGCGTGCAGTGCTGCGCCGCCCGCTTGTCCAGTTGACGCTGGTGGCTGCGGGTCAGCGGCCGGGGTTCCGGCGGAGTGCTGGGAACCGGAACCGCGGTCACCGCCGTGGCTGCCTTGGCCGCGGCGCGAATGGCCCGGTGGTGCCGGTCGAGAATGCCGGCTAGGGCGTCGCCGAGATTGCGCAGAAGATGCCAGCGGTCAGCCACCAGGACCGCATCCGGGGCACCGGTCCGGGCACCGTCGGCATAGGCGCCGGCCCGGTCGCGGGCGACGATCTCCACGCCGGGGTGCGCCTTCAGCCAGGCGCGGCGACGGTCTCCGCGTCGCGATCGGGCAGCAGGTCGACGGGGCGGCTGCGCTCCAGATCGACGATGAGGGTGCCGTAGCGCCGGCCGCGCCGCCAGGCCCAGTCATCGATGCCGACGATGCGCGGGATCGGTGCCACCGGGAGGGGAGCCGCCCGGATCAGGCGAAGCAGGGTGTCGCCGCTGACCGGCATGGCGAGCCGGTTCGCCAGGCGGGCGCCCGACTCGCCTCCGGCATGCAGGGCGATGCGGCGTTGCGCCTTGGCGAGGCGGACGGTCCGCCGAACCCTCGGCAAGTTTACCTCCGGCAGGCGCTCGGCGAAGATCCGGCGCGGGCACCTGGGGGCGGAGCAGCGAAAGCGACGGACCTGGAGACTGAGCTCGCGATCCTCCCCGGCCAGGGGAGATCCCCTAGACAGCGAGTGTAGCGGCTGTGGACGCGACGCGAGCGGCGCCGGCACAAGGGACAGGACGCTGTGGCGGCGCGAGCGCGAACAGCAACGACGACGACGCGATCCGGGTGGACGACGACCCGCTCGACCGCGAGACCGGCGGGCAGCAGGGAAAGCAACGAACTGAACACGGAGAAGACGACAATCGCGGAGATAAAGCGTTTCTACTCATATGATTATTCTCACCCTGCGGCGCACTCACCCTGCACCGGGAATGCGGATGGACCCTTTTGTGTCCTCTGCAGGTGACCGGCATCTGTTCCCCGCCTTCGGCCTACCGACACTTTCATGAGTGGACCGGCGCCGGGGTGTTCGAGGGATTTTGGCGCGAGGGGCTGTTGGCCTACCATGGCTTGGCCGGAATCGACTGGAGTTGGATGGTGGTGGATGGGGCGATGACCAAAGCGCCACTGGGTGGGAAAAAGCTCAGTTTGGAATCGATGAACCCGCGAAGCTGCTGACGCTCCGAAGCTCCACGATGGTTTGCGCTAATTTATATGTTTCAGATTATTTTTTAATATTACAAATTGTAACATTAGTACTGGTCCTAGGAACCAAAGCTTGGGGGGCCGAGTTCACTCTACCGGCTCCACGGGATCACTGGAGAGAAATCATGTACAGCGGATAAGCTGCATAGACCTCTATCTACGCAGGGTACTGAGCTTCAGGCGTAAATAAGAACATGTTTGTAAGCAGTCACATGGAGTTGAAGACTGGCAAGTAAGTCATGCTCCTTGAGGTCGGTATTAGGTCAGCCATGATAGCAGTGTATGGCAGACACTTGCGCTGGCAGGGCAACAACAGTATCCAATCAACTTCATGTACGGAAACGTCACGAGGGGAAGCACGCATGGGAACCGAGGCAAGTCACATTGGCAAGGACAGTATGCACCAAGTCAAAACCCGTCTCACGGTTGACGACATCAGCCTCTATATTGGAACCGGGGGAAAAAACAAGTACACAGGTTCTGATAACATGGATGTAGTATTTGGCCGGAGTGGCAGCGATCGCCTTTCTGGTGGGACCATGGCCGATGATCTGTTAGGTGGCCGTGGAAACGATCGCCTGACGGGGAAGGGTGGCATGGACCATCTTGATGGTGGTGCCGGCAACGACCGCCTCAAGGGAGGTCCTGAGGCCGACAGCCTGCGCGGCGGTACTGGCAACGACCATCTTCAAGAGGGATCCGGACACGGCGACCTTGAGGGTGGAGCGGGAGACGATGTTCTCGCAGGTGGGCCGGGTGGTGATGCTTTCGTAATCTCTCCGGACAGTGGTCACGATATCATCAAGGACTTTGCAGCCGGGCCAGGCATGCTCGATCACTTGGCGTTGCGGGCCATAGAACCTGAAGAACTTCGGTTTAAGGACACGAAGGACGGTGTGCTGATCAGCTGGAACGAGGGCGAGAGTTCGGTCTTGCTGCAGGGTCTCGTGAAAGCCGATCTTGCTCAGGACGACTTCATGTTCGCCGACGACCGCAAAGTCATTACCCCAACCGATGCGGATGCCAATCAGGTCACGGCTACTGAGTTCATCAAGAATGAGGGTAACCAAGCGGAACCCCCGCAACCAGGCGGCGCGGATAAAGCCAGGAAAGCCTTCGATTTTGACGGGTTTACGGTGAAAATCGGTAGTGACACTGCAGACACGCTCAAAGGCACCTCCGATCGCGATTATTTTATCGGCAGAGCAGGCGATGACCTTCTCTTCGGCGAAGGCGGGAATGATGATTTGTGGAGTGGCAAAGGAAACGACGTGCTCAGCGGCGGTGATGGACAGGATGATCTGAAGGGCGAGGACGGCAACGACGAGATCCATGGTGGCATGATGGCTGACAGCCTCATGGGTGCCGATGGTAACGATGCGCTATATGCTGGTGCTGGCCACGACATGCTCGAAGGTGGCATGGGCAGCGATAACCTTGATGGAGGAGATGGTGCCGATGCTTTCATCGTAGCACCTGACAGCGGCAACGATGTAGTGATTGGCGGCTTCGACGCAGGTCCGGGTGCTTTCGACCACATTGCCTTCCGCGATATCCTGCCGGATGAGGTGATTGTGGCGGACACGGCCCGCAATGGTGACAACGGCGTGCTGGTTAGTTGGAACACTGACACCGATTCAGAAGTCGAAGGATCAATCTTCCTTGCTGGTCTTGCTAGAAACCAGATGGCGCAGGATGATTTCATGTTCAACGCCGACGATGGGCTCCGTGGCCGTTTCGAGAACGATCCAGCGATAACCGTTTCAGGTTCGGAGTACATCTTCCAGAATGATGAGGCAGCTTCGTCAAATCCGGCTTCTGACTACTTATTCGTAGCCTGATAAAGGTGCTAGGCGGGCTGGGCTATCCCAGCCCGCTCATTCAATAATTTGTCAAACCGGGCATATTGCCCCATGGTACACGGCACGTCTCATCGGGGTGTGAGGGTTCCATGGCAAAGTGCTGTGTTTTATCTCATTACGAAGAACCTGCTGGCCTGGATGGGCGACCTGTACATTACAGGAGCAGCCTCGTTGTTGACTTCCAAATGGGCAAACAGGGCGACCCGACGCTCGGTCCCTTCTACGGCGGCAAACCACCGCTGTCGTGCTGACAACGCATTCTTTCGATACGCGACAGGCACGACGAGGGACTTGGAGACGATAATAGCGCGTCGCCGAAGAGCTGGTGTCCAATACCGCTGCTGGGCGTTACGTTCCAAGGCAATAGTGTCTCGCCCTTTCCTTGGTAGTGGCCGCCGACTGCCAGCACCAGCGGGTAGACGACATCCTTGTCGGAGCAAAACAGGCGCACTTTCCAGCGCGCGAGGCGATCGAACAGCGCCGGACGGTTCGTTCGCCGCGGTCGCCGCACTCCCAGCCAACCAGCTGCCCGGTCGTGCGGTCACAGGCCTTCCAGATCCGAACTTTGTTGTCCTACGCTGCAGGAAGTGTCACATCTCATCGAGTTCGATCACGACCGGGTCGGCCGGCGGCAGCTTGGCGCACAGTACTGATCGATATAGCCGCACACTTATTAGCAAAAGCGCCGATGACGCCGTGGTACCGAGCAGGTGAGCGACGGCGTTGAACGACAGACCGTAGCCATTCATACGAGCTGACGGCGGCGCGTCGGATCGGTTCGGGCGGCGACTGCCGCATCGGGGATAGCGAGCAAGAATGAGAGCCATCAAGGCACATAACGTTGAATTTCTTTAGAATGTATGGAGTTGTTTATTGGTCCATTGAACACTCTGCAATGGAGTCTTGATTTTGACGTCCATAACGCACATTTTGTTACGATAAATAACAGTTCGTAACGAAAATAGGTTTATATCAGGATTACCAAGTTTTGCTGTCTGCCAATGGCGGCCGAACACTTTGGTACGATGGAAGTTCCGCTAAATGAATCTGGAACACTGACGTATTCCAAAGACTTAGTACCGGAACTTCCAAGTCTCTGTGAGGTGTAGATATGAAAAATGTAAGTATGTTACTCCTGGCTTCGATGATCGTTGGAAGCTGGAGCGTCACCACTGCCTCTGCTCAGTCGTTCACGGATGCTGATCTTGCGCGAAGTGTCAGCGTTGTTGAAAGAGCATCGAACTCATCCGCAAGGGCGGAGGCGAATTTCTGGCTCGATGAATCCCGCGCCGCCATCAAGGATGACAAACAAGCCCTAGCGCGGATCTACGCGGAACGGGCAGAAAAGATTGCAAGCGGCGAATCTGCAAGGCGGATTCGATAATCTGGGATCATGACGGACGCGGAAATAAGTGCTGCGGTTCGCTGGAAGGCATAGGACGCGATGCTATGCTGACGGTCGGGGCTAGAAAATCACTTATTTCCGCGCTCCATGTTGATCAGTGCGAGATGGCGCCATCGCTGAACGTTGTGTTCAGGTTGCAACTGCGGTACGGCTTTGGATTTCGAGGCCTTGAAGCGAAAGTGGAGGGTGGTTGTAGAAAGTGGGCGTGAGGCGAACCACTCGCGATAGAGCCACATTTGACAGGGTCTGAAGCAGATATGCCAGCCTTTGTATCAGGATTCTGCTCGCTTGTTACAAATTGTTGCAGAACACCTTCCGATCGGCTTTCTGTCTAGCGGCACCGCCAACGACTATCGTAAACTACGACCACAAAATTTTTGTGGGAATGTGTCATGCGGCTGCTTCTGATTTCCTCTGCTCTCCTCATCGGCCTAGCTTCGCCAGTGCTGGCAAACCAATGCCCGCGCCAGCTCGCAGCGCTCGACGAGAAGTCAAAGCAGCACGGTTCGATGCTGACGCCCCAACAGCAGACCCAGGTCAAGGAGTTGCGGGCGCAAGCGCTGACTGCTCACAATGCTGGGCGACATGATGAAGCTTTGCAGAACGTGCAGGAAGCTCTCGAGGTCATAGGCATGTAGTGCATCTCGTTCTGCATCGGAAGAGCGCTAAGTCGGAGGAACCAGAACCTGATCTGTCGGACAGCTCCAGAACCGGTTTTATCCAGACCTTGATCAGCAGGCATTCTTCCGGTTTTACAGCCGGCTGAGCTGTGTGTTCGACGCACGGCAATACGCGCCGCCGAGCTATGAACCCTCGATACCGATAATAAGAAGTGCAATGAAGCCAAAATGAACGCTTTCTGAGTGTTCCGCACGACGTTATCACTCAGTGCGCTGCCCTCGGAGCTGCCACAGGAAGGGCCCCCTTATGCCAAAGCAAAACTCGATCTTCGTCACCGCTGCAGTCACGGCGCTCATGCCTCTGCTGACGTTGAACGCAATGGCAGAGGAGCCTGGGTTGTCCATCCAGCTCGCCATGATGGACATGATGCCCATGGGCAATGCCACAGCGCAGCAGCCGGCACCGAGCAGCGCAATGCCCGGCATGATGGGCATGATGCCTATGGAAGGCGATGATGCAATGCAAATGCAGCAGCCGGCGCAGGGTGGCGCAATGCCCAGCATGCCCGGTATGCCGGCCACTCAGCCACCGGCAGCCGGCGGTAGCAGTGGCAGCGGAATGCTTGGCCAAAGCCAGATGCCGATGGGCCAGATGCCGCAGCAGCCGATGACCATGTGTTCCATGATGCAGAACATGATGCGCATGGGCGCTGCGCAACAGGCGATGCCGACAATGCAGAATGGCGCCAGCAGCGGTGCCACGATGGACATGGGCACGGGTGCCATGGCCGACAGTGCGCAGCCTATGGGCAGCTCCGCCGCGCGGCTTGAGGGACGCATCGCATTTCTCCGCACTGAACTTCATATTACCGACGCTCAAGTGCCCGCCTGGGATTCTTTCGCCAATACCCTCCGCGCCGGGCGCGATCACCTCGACGCTGCCCGTGCCGCGCTGCAGGACGGTGCCACGGCCACCGATCCCATGGCCCGGTTGGAATCCTATGAGAACCACCTGAAAGCTCGCACCGAGGCCATCCACATGACGCGGATGGCCTTCAACACACTCTTCGGTCAGCTTGACGACGCGCAAAAACGCATGGCAACCACCACCATGCTGCCGTTCATCGGATCATTCTGAACGAGGGCGTCGTGCGGCGAAGAGTTTTAAGGCGTCAGGCTGCGGCCGCGGCACTGGTTGGCATGGCGCTGATCGGATCTGCGCTCGCGCAGACCGATCCCGGCGATCACAGCGCGCACCATCCTGGGTCAGTTGCACCGACGCAGCCGACCCCGGGAGCGACGGCACCGGCCAACCCTGGCACGGGCGTGACACCCATGCCGGGCGTCCAACCGGGCGCGGGGTGCGGCGGCATGATGGGCTGCATGGGTAGTGGGCCGCGGCCGTTCTACACGACCCTCCTGGACATGCCCGCGCTTACGCCGGAAGCACGCCGGTTCATCGAGACCGAGGCGGAGCGGCGCCTCGGCTGGGGGGCGCAGGCGATCGCCGCGGGTCAAGTGCGGCTGGAACACGCTTTGGCGGCGAGCAACCCGATGGCGGTGGAGCAGGCGGCAGCCGTGGTCCGCCAGGGCCTGCTGCAGATCGAGAGCGGGACGGCGGCGCTGCGTGCGGTTGAGGCGGGAACGCCACCGCGGCAGTTCGCTCTCGCCTGGTTCAGGGACCAGCTTGGCGTGGAGGCGGCCGAGGCGGCGCCGATGGCGATGGGCGGCAGCCCCTGGGGTCTCTCCTGGTACCATCTCTCGACGATGGGGTTCCTGGTGGCCTTTCTGGCCGGCACCCTGTTGATCCAGTACGCCCGGATGCGGCGGATCGGCGGATTGGTCAAGCGCCTGATGCCGTCCCCCAGCGCCGCACCGGATTCGGTAACCGTCTCCGGAGTGCCTCCCGGCCTTGGACCGGCGACGTTGGCTTCCGTCAACGCCGCCGCCCTTCCTGGCAGAATGCCAGCCCCGGCCGCCACAAAGCATCCCTGGTCAGGCGTCCTGCGGGTTGCAGCGATCTTCACCGAAACCCACAACGTCAAGACATTCCGGCTCATAGAGCCGGAGGGCGGAGACTTCCCGTTCACCTTCCTGCCGGGCCAGTTCCTCACATTCTCCGCCGAAATCGATGGCAAGCCCGTGCGGCGCTCCTACACGATCGCTTCGTCGCCCGCTCAGCACAGCTACGTCGAGATCGCCGTCAAGCGTGAGGAGCAAGGCACCGAATCCCGCTACCTCCATGACCAGGTGTCGATCGGGGATTTGCTCCAGGTTTTCGGACCCTCGGGCGTCTTCACCTTCACGGGCGAGGAGGCCGGCAGCATCGTCCTGATTGGCGGGGGCATCGGCATCACGCCCATGATGTGCGTGATCCGCTACCTGACCGACCGCGCCTTCCCAGGCGACATTTTCTTCCTCTATGGCGCACGCACGGTAGAAGACTTCGTTTTCCGTGAGGAACTCGAATACCTCCAGAAGCGGCACCTGAACCTGCATGTCGCGGCGACGATGATGAGCGCCTCGGAAACGACATGGCAGGGAGCATGGGGCCCAATCTCGAAGGAGTTCATTGCGCATGCCGTGCCGGAGATCGCCCGTCGCCGGGTCCATGTCTGCGGCCCGCCAGCTATGATGGAGGCTGTCAAGGCAGAGCTTCTGGAACTTGGCGTCGCCAGGGACAAAATTAAGACGGAGGCCTTTGGTCCGGCTCAGGGTCGGGTACCTGCCGCTGCGCCACCGCAAGCTGCGGCAGCGAGCGCCCCGTCTCCAAGCCTCGATACCGGCAGGCCACCTTCTGCCACTGCCCAGGTCGAGTTCACACTCTCGGGTAAGACGGCGCCGCTGACGCCCGACCAGACCGTCCTGGACGCAGCCGAGTCGATCGGGGTGGACATCGATTATTCCTGCCGAGTTGGCACCTGCGGCACATGTGCCGTTCCGCTCAAGGCGGGCACGGTGACCATGGAGGTCGAGGAGGGCCTGCCCCCGGAGGAAAAGGCTCGGGGCATCATCCTGGCCTGCCAGGCGAAGTCTCTCGGCAGCCTCGTGGTCGAGGCCTGAACATAGGCGGAAAGGAACGGAACATGGGCGGGAAGGAGCGACTCGCGGTCGGGACGTTGCTGACCATGGTTGCGCTGTTCGTGCCGGGCTTCCTGTTGCACGCGGCACCGCGCTTTCCAGGCAGCTTGGTTGGCAGCATACTCGGCATATCCAGTGCCTTGATGTTCGTACTGCTGCTGGCCTATTCGCTGGCCAGGCGCGTTCCATGGCTGAAGCGGCGCGCTTCGCTGCGCGCGATTCTCTCTTTTCACGTCTACGCAGGCGCGGTCGGTGCGGCGCTCGGCATCCTCCACACGGGCCACCAGTACCAAAGCTTGCTTGGGATTGTCCTGGTCATGTCCATGCTGCTCGTCGTGCTGAGCGGCTTCGTCGGCCGCTATTACCTGGCCGAAATCGGCACCGACATCCGGGAACAAAGACAGGAGCTTGGAGTGCTCCGAACCCGCTACGACCTGATCGCCTCAGGCATCGCCACCGCGCTGCAGGGCGGTGCTCCTCCGGCCGCCGCGACAGCGGCGCTCGGCGTACCCATCCCGGCCCTAGTCGCCGGCATTGCCGACCTGGAATACGCGATTAGCCGGAGAGAAGCACTGAAGCGAGCCCTCGCCCGGTGGGTCGTGCTACACGTCGTCGCAGCCATCGTGCTGTACCCGCTGCTGGCGTTGCACGTCTGGAGCGGCATCTACTACGGCCTCAGGTGGTTGCCATGAAGTTCACCACCTTAGCCTACGCGGCGTTGGGAGTGATCGGCATGGCGGCGGCCATCGCCGTGCCGGTGGCGCTTTACCGCTCTGGCTCTGCAGCGGTCCCGCTCTGGACCGAAACGGTGAACCCGGGACCACTTTCAGCTGTGCACGACTTCCTTGGCGCGCAATGCGAAGCCTGCCACACACCGACCCGCGGAGTGGAAGCGCTGTCCTGCCTCACCTGCCACGCCACCGCCGCGCCGGAGTTGCTGACGAAAACTTCCACCACCTTCCACGCCAACATCGGCGAGTGCGCCGGCTGCCATGTCGAGCACCAGGGCCGCGACCGTCGCCCGGTCAACATGGACCACGCGGCGTTGGCCACCGTGGGGCATGCCAGGGCTGCCGAGGGTGGGGAAAACAGTGTCCAAGAGGACGAGGCGGGTGTCCACCACACCCTGGCGCAGTTGCGGGCCTTGCTCGCCGGCAGCGGGTCGGACCTCATCGGCGGTTCCCTGGCCTCGCGGTCATTGCCGGCCGGTACGGGGCCCACGCTCGATTGCGCCGCCTGCCACGCCAGCCGCGATCCGCACCAGGCGCTGTTCGGCCGTGACTGCCAGAGCTGCCACACCGTCCAGACCTGGACGATCGCCACCTTCCAGCACCCCTCGCCGCGTTCGCAGGACTGCGCGCAATGCCACCAAGCGCCGCCCAGCCATTACATGATGCATTTCGAGATGATGGACCGCACCATCGCCGGGCAGGCCAACGCGCGGGTCGAGCAGTGCTTCCTGTGCCACCAGACCGACGCCTGGAACAACATCCGCGGCGTCGGCTGGCGCGACATGCATTAATCCTGTGGGCCGCACCGTGGGGATGTTCCAATCAGTGGCGGACGCAGGGCAGCGGAGCGGTGGGTGTGGCACCGGATCGCAGCTAGAGCGGTTTTTGATCAGGTTGAACCAGTCCATACAGCCTGCCGTTCCACTCGTCGCGATGCGTCGGGCCATGGTCCAACCTACGGATTGATGCAGAGCGGCGGTGATGCGGGCCGGGTTAACCTGATCGGGCACAGCTCTAGACTATCGTTGGCAAGAGAGAGGCTGTGAGTGCGCAACTACGCTTCAAACCATTTCTCGCTGGTCCTCGTCACGCCGCATGGTAGACGTCATACCCGGCGTGCTCAATGGCTTGCCGGATTGTCGCCTCGTCTGCGCTCTCTTCGACCGCGACCTCCCCGGTCTTCGGGCCACAACAGCACGTTCCACTGCGGGCATCGCCTCGACGGCCTTGGTGACGGTTTGGGCGCAGTGGCCGCAGGTCATGCCCTCGACTCTGAACTCCAGCATTCTTGCCTTCCGGTTAACGGACGAACCCAGTTTCGACCTTCCAATGATGGGAAGGATTAGCCCTTTTTAAGGGCTGGTCATGTTTTAGATGTCGGCATTCCTGCCGATGGGACAGCGACAAAAAGGTTCAGCATTAGTTTCCATCAGTAGCATTCCAAACCCTAGCATTCGGGTAGGTCCGCCCATATCGATCTTCCAACGGCGTCCATGAAATCTCTTGACATTCCAATAGCCGGAAGGCCGGACCTGAGTTTCATCGGCCGGGTGATACTACCGGGCCAAATTTCGCCTTGTGTCAATCAGCGTTGAAAGCTGGGCTCCCCCAAGTTTGCACGCTGAATAATGGCCATCTTCCTCGGGGCGCATGATGCCTTAGCAAAGCGGTCCGCAAAGCCCCGGCACAGATGTCCGGTATTCTGTATAGAACGCCACCATCCTCACAGCTAAGACGCTTACTCACTGCTTGCCTAATTTATGTTTATCAAAGTTTTTTCGGAGCCGGCGGTCATCGACCAAATATATAAAGATACATATCTAAAGAGACTATAAACTTCTCGTTGCTTAGGCACTTATAATCTGTAGCTCCTTCGATGCGGTAATATGGCACAATGAAAAGGAGGAATATGAAAAGAAGCTGTGCACTGTGACCTCAATCCGGTCAGATCCAGTAAAGCGCTACCTGCTAACCGCCATGAAAAACCCTTTCTAGTGACTCGCAACAGGAATCTGAATGCTAGAGATATGCAGGTTTAACTTTACGTCTGCTTAAACCTTAACTGGCACCATTTGGGAGAATGCAAATGTCAAGAGTATATAAGGTTACAGCTATTGAGATGCCCATCTACTTTAACAAAGAAGGCGATCACGATCACAATGGCTTGATCTATGCTCTTAATAGAAACGTTCCACTTCTGAAATACATTCGTGCATTGGCTAACCAGAATTCTAGCGACGATTATCGGGTCTACTCCAAGGCGGCGCAAACCGTCGCAAACCGGCTCGCAATGCCGCTCCCCGAAACCGCAGCACAAGCTAGGCAGCCACACCCTCTGGTGCGACCACTGGTATTGCGTGCAAACGTGAACGAGACCGTAGAAGTTCAGCTTCAAAACGAGATCAAAGGGCGTTGCGTTGGCTTACACTTGGTCGGCGGTGGCTACAACGTTGATACCCATGGCCATGCTTCCGCATCCGATGGCTCGCAGGTCGGCAACAACAAACCAAGCCTCGCTCATCCTGGCGACCACTACCACTACAAGTGGGTTTGTAAACACGAGGGCGTTTTCCCCTTCCACGACGGCGGCAACTATTCGGGAGGCGAGGATGGCACTAACGTTCACGGCCTCTTTGGCGCCCTCATTGTAGAGCCGAAGGACGTTATCTGGCGCGATCCCGTCACCGGACGGAAATCCACAGAGGATGATGGAGAGATGGATGGGCTTTACCTGGACGTCATTCCTCAGGGGATACAGCAGGAGAATCCTATCCCGGTGCCGGATACGCTCGACGGATATGATTTCCCCGATCCCTGCGATTATGCTGACTTTGATGTCAAAGCCCATCGCGAGTTTGTCATATTTTTCCATGATGAGCCCGAATTCGTGCCACCCCACGGCGACGTCGAACCTGATCCATGCGAAGCCCATCGCCGGGACCAGGGGCAGCAGGGCGGGGATGGCAGCGGAGATGTAGGCCACGGCTCCCATGGCGAAATCCTGCCGATCATGCCCATTTCATACCGCGCCGAACCGATGGTGAATCGCGAGCATTTGCTGTGGCGCTGGATGAAAGCGGGCCTCGTGCTCGACCGGCCCGTACTCAATGAGGAACAGCACCATAGCTCATGGATGTTCGGCGATCCTGCGACACCGATACTCAAGGCTTATATTGGCGATCCAGTCCGCATCCGCCTGATCCATGGCGGCACCAAGGAGACGCATGTCTTCCATCTCCACCTCTACGAATGGCATGCCGTGCCGCAGGATCCCAACTCGCCGCGGATTGATGCGATCTCAATCAGTCCCCAGACCGGCCATACCATTGAACCAGTCTGGGGCGCGGGCAACCGCCACCAGGTCGCAGGTGACGTCATTTGGCACTGCCACCTCTATCCCCACTTCCACGAGGGCATGTGGGGCATGTTTCGCACGTTCGAGACACTTCAGGAAGGCAAGCCCGGTGCATTGCTCGACAGCAACGACCCAGTCTATCGTGGCAGACGGATTGGCCATTATCCCGACGGGACACCTATAGATGTACCGCCCCTAATAACTTGGACACCGGAGAAGGGTTACGGTGTAGTTGGTTTGGGTTGTGGGCTTCCGACCTGAGGGGATGATGCCACCGTGCTCGGCCCGGTCAAGCACAAGCCGCTGTCGCGGGGGCCTGCGGCCCTGCTTGAGCGGCCCTGCGCGCGGCGGCCTGCCGAGTGGCAGGTCGGGACGGCGGGATGGTCAGCGCTCGATCGAACATCGGGATGGATCATGCGGCGCGGCTTTCCTGCTGGAGGTGTCGGGTCCGGTAGTCGAGCGGACTGAGATAGCCCAGCCGCTCCAGCCGCCAGGCGGCATTATAGCGGGCGACGAAGTCGCTGACCGCCGCCCGGACCTCGGCGGCGGTGCGGAAGGTTCGGCCCCAGATCGCCTGCTCCTTGAGCGTTCGGAAGAACCGTTCGATAACGCCATTGCATTGCGGCTGGTGCGGAAAGGCGTAGCTCAGCGTTATGCCCCAGTGGCTGATCTGGCGAGAGAAGTGGTGGGACGTATACTGCGGCCCGTTGTCCAGGCGCAGCGACACGCCGCGGGCGGCATCGGCCGCGATCCCGCCGAACCGGGATGTTACCGCCTGGCTGATCGGCTCGAGTGCCGAGAAGCGGGAGCCGTCGGTCGAAACATGATGCCCGACGACCTCGGAGTTGAAGTGGTCGATGGCGGCGAATACCCAGACCCGGCCCTCCTCGGATGTCTGCACCAGGGTGGCGTCGGTGCCCCACAGGACGTCCGGGGCCTCGGTCAGGATGGTGCCGTCATGGTCGTTGGCCGGGCGCGGCGGCCGCCGGAACGGCGAGAGCAGCTGATTGTCGCGCATCAGGCGTAGCACGCGGTTGCGGCCAACCGGCAGGCCCAGACCGTAATGCAGGCGTGCCCAGACCTTGCGGTGGCCCTCGCCGGAAAACGGCGAGGCGGCGAGATCTGCCCGGATGGCGGCGAGCAGGCTGGCGTCGTCGACCGGCGGCTTAGGTCCGCGTGGCCTAGCAGGAGCGGCGTCGGCCGGGCGGCTTGCCCGGTAAAAGGTCGAGCGCGGCACAGCCCAGATGCGGCAGATCCGCTGCACGCCATAGGGCCGCTGAGTTGAAGGCGAGATCGCTGCGCTCATCTGCGCGACCTCGCCCGGGGAAAAGGGGTTCCAGCCTCCAAGCGCCCGATCTTGGCGCGCAGCAACTCGACCTCCATGCTCAACTCGCCGACCCGCTTGTGGGCGGCGTCGAGACCGGCCTGGAGAGGATCATCGTCGCTACGCTCCTTCAGGCCGGCATCCAGTGCCGCCAGCGCCTTGTCACGCCAGCGCTCCAGCCGGTAGACCTCGACGCCGATCTCGCGCGAGACCGCGTCGAGCGACTCACCGCGCAGAAATCGCAGGACGATCTCTCGTTTCCGGGCAGCGCTCCAGCGCTGAATGACCTTCGGCTCGGCCTTTTCGCCAGAGTCCGTCGGCAGCTTCGGGTTGTTCTTCGGATTGTCCATCAATTCTTCCATATGGATAATCCGGTGTCCAACTTCATCGACGGCAGATCAGGGACACCTATAGAGAGGCTTCTGGTGTTGCCCGGCCGCACGCCGCCTCCTAAGCCGACGCCCTCGCATCCCGGATACCCGCTCTACATTCCAGGAGAGATACGGCAGAAGTCGCCGATACCGCCTTGGCCACTCGCAAAGGCGCTGATCACGCCAGACCTCGACTATCGCGCTGTCCCAACGGTACTTGAACGAAAGGCCTTCAACAAGACGCCCGTCCCTGGCGAAATGTTCACGCGCCGTCCCTTCGTCATCGGACAGGAAGACGAGTGGCCAAAGGGCGGCTCGTGGGAAGAACCAGAAACGCGCTTCGACCTAAATAGCAGCCGGACGATCTATCATAACCTCACCGTCGCAATGATGCGCATCGAGTATAACGGCTATGGCTGGCACGATAAGCACGGCCACCTCTACTATTTGTCAGAAGAGGGTAGCCCCGAAAGCGGGGTTCGCGAGACCGAGCCGCTCTTCTTCCGAGCCCAGCATGGCCAAATCCTCAACCTCACGCTCCAGAATGATCTTCCACTGGAGATCCCGGAAACCGAGTTCGATCACGAATTTCCACCCTGCCCCGCCCGTCCTTGGCAGGGCGAATGCGCGCCGCATGTCCATATGGTTAAGTTCGATCCTATCTGCGCCGACGGCGCTAGCGTTGGGTGGAACTATATGAGTGGTCCCATCGCTGGGAAGAAGATGATTTACCGCTGGTGGCTTGATCAGGAATTCGGAACGATATTCTTCCACGATCATCTATTCGCCAACTACCGCCAGAAACATGGCCTTTTCGGCGGCCTCATCGTCGAGCCCGCTGGTGCCGAATTCCTGCACCCTCGTGCGGATAAGCGGATCGTGAGCGGCCTTCAGGCCCGAATCCACGTGCCCGGCAACAAGCCGAAGGGCGACGAGCCGAAGCAATTCCGTGAATTCTGCATCGGTATTGGCGATTTCGTCCCGATGTGGGACCGCAACGACCAGCCGCTCAACCCACCTGACCGCCCTGGCGGCCACGGTGACCAGGGTGTGATGGCACTCAACTATCGAAACGACCCAATCCACGAACGGCTTGGTCGCAATGCTGGCAACCGCGACGGACATGACCCTGCCCTCTGGTTCAGCTCCGGGCCGCCCTACAACCGCGATCCCTACACTGTTCGCTTCGACACATTCGAGAATGATCCAATCTGGTTCCGCGTTCTTCAAGGATCGCATGAGGAGCAGCACAGCTTCCAAGTCCATGGTATGCGCTGGCGCCGCTTCCGCGTGAATGCCAACTCGGATATCCGCAATCAGCAAACCTTCGGCCTCTCCGAAGCCTTCACCTTCCTTCAGGAGGAGCCTTACGGGACCGGTGACTATCTCTACAAGCTGTCCAGCTCGGACGATCTCTGGCTCGGGTGCTGGGGCCTTATCCGCGCCTATGGAGATAAGGCCGAGGAACAAGAGACCGAGGGACTCTTGCGCCTGTTGAAAAATGTGGCAGAAATGGAAGAGGTCGCCGGCGAGGCGGACTTTGAGAGAGCGATCATTGGGGCAGCAGTCGGTGAGGAAGCGGGCGCCGACAGGGCGGGCGAAGAGGATGATTACGCACCTGTTCATGGCGTTCGAAAGTTCTTCGTACGCGCAGTTCCAAGAAGAATAACCTACCGGAGCCCGGACCTTGTGGACCCTTTCGGCCTTGTGTACCTTCTTACCGGCATAGTAGGCCCGGACGGACGGAAAGAGGTTCGGCAAGTCCAGGATGAAGGCATGGAAGAGCCTCTGATACTGCGCTGCCGAGAGGGAGAGACCGTAAAAGTCTATCTCACCAACGAACTACCCGATGAACTCGAGCCTGAACCTTTCGCGCCCCAAGTGCCGGTGGAAGAGCGTAATCCATTTTCGAACCGGCCCGAACGGCGCGTCTCGTCACAGGTTTCAATGCACGCAGATCTTCTTCGATACGATGTCACCGAATCCGATGGCGCTACTGTAGGGCGCAACCCTCGGCAAACTGTACGACCGAACGAGCGTCGCAGGGTCTATAGTTGGAAGACCCACCGCCCACTCCCGCGACCGGGCGAGCGTGTACTGAACAAGGAAGAACCCTTGGGGCCACTTCTTCTCCAGGACATGGCTGACTTTCGTAACCATCGGCATCATGGCCTTGTCGGCGCGTTGATCGTCGAGGCTAAAGACGCAACCCCGTTCTTCGTGCCACCGGGCAAAGAAACAGCACTTTCCGAAGACGCCGAAGAGGCTTGGGATGGCCCACGCGCCACTGTCTTCGTTATGAGCGACGGGGGAGAGAAGCGAGTGGAAGAGATGACCCTTTTACTCCAGGATGGCCTGCGCCACTTCCTACGCGGCAATATTTACAGTCCGGTCGCTGACGAGCCGTCTGTTTTTGGCGAGGATGAACCCGATCATGAGGATCAAGGCCAGAAAGGATTCAACTACCGGTCCGAACCGGTCGGTCCGGCCGTTGATCACACTAATATCGGTCTGTCGAAAGCCTGGCTCGCGAACCCAGCTCCCTCCACGCCCGTCTTCAATGTCCCGGAGAATAGCTGCGTAAGGCTTCACCTCATCGGCGCTACAGACAAGCCTCGAAATCAAAGCTTTACGGTCCATGGTGTTGTCTGGCGCGAGTGGCGCTTCTTGGGTGATAACGCGCCAATGGTCGCTTCGGAATCAGCGATCACCACTGGCACGGCTCGCACCTTTGAGTTTACGGTCGGAGCGCCGGGCGATTACGCCTATCGCAGCGGCATACTCAAGTGGGCGGTCCCGCAAGGTCTCTGGGGCATCATTCGCGCCCGCAAGGCTAAGGTGCCAATAGTCTGACCAGCTGCCCTCGGGCAGTCCGGCACGAATGAGCGCTCCCCTACTAAGACGATTTCGCGAGGGCCAGAGATGGGCCGCCAGCGCCTCGCCGGTATTCAAGTCGATGGCCGTCTCTCCGCGCCATTAGGGCGGAGGGACGGCCATCGACCAGCAGATTCCATGAAGCCAGGAACTTTATCGTTCTGGAAGCCGCCTAGTCACGGACAGCATCTCCCAGCATGATTATGCCATGGGCAGCTGCATCGGCCAGCTCGTCGAGGCCCGTACGATTGACTGCGTCGAGGGTGTCGCAAGCTTCGTGATAACAGGGGTCATAGGACGCGCCGGCGGATCCACCGAACATTCCTGCTTCCTTGGCGGACTTGATTTCGCCGTCCCCAGCAAGAAGCCCGCCTACCGGCACACCATGCTCGACGAAAGACAAGTGATCCGACCCATCCTCAAGCGGCTTCTCGGCAACAGATAGCCCAACCGCCGCGAAATAGGTCCGGAACATGCGCTCGATCCACTCGGACCCAGGTGGTCCTGCCTTTTCACTCGCCGAGCCGTTTCCGTCATAGACAAACCGTCCATAATTGGCGGAGCCAAGCATGTCGAAATTCAGTACTGCCATGATCCGTTTGAGGCCGTCAGGGGAGAGTGAGTCGGCATGGTGATGCGACCCGAGCATCTCGTTCTCCTCGTCGGTCCAGAACGCGAAGCGCAGCTTGCTTGTCGTCTTGATGCCGACGCTGGATATCTGCCGGGCGACTTCCAGAATCGCGGCAGCGCCGGTCCCATTGTCGTTGATGCCTGGCCCTTCCGGAACGCTGTCCAGATGGGCCCCGATCAACACCACTGCCTCAGGGTCGCCGACCGCGGTTTCAGCAATGACATTGCGGGAGCGATATATCACAGCCTTTGTTCCCACGTTCAGCTGCATTGTAACAGGGCTGCGTCGCAGGGCCTCAGCAAGCATCGTGCCCGTCGCATGGTCAAGCCGCACGCCTGGAATGGCGGTCATTTCCCCGACCCGCTGCGTGATAGTGGGAGGCATGCGGTCCGAGCGTTGATCGTAAACAATGACGGCGGCCGCACCCGCCGCGGCCGCATTCCTCACCTTGCGCCAGACCGAGCAGGAGCCTCGCTGAACAAGCGCGATCGAGCCACTTGAAAGCCGGGCGAAGTCGCCCTTGTCGCACCCATGTCCTGCAATCCGCAACGGCGCCTTCACGGAGCCGGCCGCGGAGTAAGGCAGTGTGCGAAGTTGGAAATCCCGGAGCTCCAGTCCGGATTCCTTGGCCACCATCAATTGCGGTGGCTGCGTCTCCTGCACGACGGGGATCTCGACGGTTTCGAAACGAACCTGATATCCCGCCTCGCGTAGTTGCCCGGCGACATAATCGACCGATGCCTCATGCCCAGCCGTACCGGCGGCCCGGTTTCCGCCATTCTCATCGGCAATCGCCTGCAAGGCGGCGAGGTGACGCATAATGTTGTCTGACGTAACCGCGGCACGCAATGCCGCGCTCGCGGCTAGCCCGTCCTGGGCAGCAGCCGACGATTGCGCCTTCACCGCGGAGAGGCGGCGGCTGACGACGCCCCCCTCGCCCGGCTTCGCCCCTTCAGCGGCAGCCGTGAGGCTGGTGAGCGGAACCGCCAGGAGAGTGGTCATGAAAGTAAAGAAAGCGGTGCACGCTGGCATGCGTAGCGAACGCGGCCAGCATTTGCGCAGAGATCCGGTCATCATCAGGACTCCGTTGTTCGTCTACCGAAGGCCGCGCGCGGGGCGCGGGCGTAGTCACGAGGGGAAGCCGTGACGCGGAGGCCGGTCGAGACGAAAGAAGGGTTCGCCGTAGATATTCTGCCGCGGCTGGCTCTGCGATGCCGTGCCTTCTGCACAGCCAGGCTCCGCAAGCACGATCGCGGAGCCGATAGTCTCATGCGAATGGTCCGCAGAGTTGTGGCCATGGACATGGCCGGGCTGGCGTTCCTTCTGCGCTCCTTTGTCGTGTACGTGATCCCCGTCCACGGCTGCGATCGGCAGGCTGGAATGAAGGACCTGTTCAACCGCCTGAGGGAGCTCGGGGTTGTGGAGCGAAGCAGTGTGGCTCAAGAGCGACACGGCGCCGATTATCATCGTCAGCACGACGACGAGGCGGAAGTCGGTCATGAGCGACGATTTCGACATTAGGCCCTTGAGGTAGATACCTGCCTGAAAAGAACCGCGGTTGAAAGGTGAAAGCAACACTCATCATATCCTCTGCCGAGAGTTATGTAGGCGGCAGGTTAGGTCAATCTCCCCGGTTGCCGTATCTCCTACGAGAGACTCGACTCGTAGGCGGCGCGGTGATCGCCGATGAAGGCGATCATGGCTGGAAGCGGCGATCGAGCTCCGCCTGGACAGAATACGCCGATGCTTTGCTGCTGAGATCTCACTGGCTTGACGCAGATCCCGGATCTCCCGTTCCAGCGCCTTGAGCCGCTCCCGGTCGTCGCTCGTCAGACTTACCCGGAGGTTCTAGTCACGCTCCGCCTGCCGGACCCAGCCCCGCAGCATTTCCGCCGTGCAGCCGATCTTCCCCGCGATCGAGACGATCGCAGCCTATTGCGAGGCGTGATCGCTCTGGTGGTCGAACACTATTCGAACTGCGCGCTCGCGAACCTCAGAGGCATATTTCGTCATGGCTCCATCCTCTCAAGAAATGAAGCCTCCGGCAAACCCGACGCGGTTCGCTTATCTTTCATCCGGCTGCCTTGGCCCCACTACGTCTTGCCAGCCCCAACCGGAGTCATCGAGCAGAGACCGTGACACGCGCCGCCTTGGCGCCTTCCGGTCCAGCACATCCTGGAAGCCGGAATCGCTGACGACAGGAATACCTGCGCGCCGGAGCGGCTCGAGGGACGGTGCCACAGTTGCGTCCGAGGCACCGCGGATATGTAGGCGGTCCAGGCTGTCGAGGAATGATCCAATGCCCTCAACGACCGGGCTCATTGTCGTCTTGGGAAGCCGAGCATCCGGATCAACAGCGCATTCCAAGAGCGTCATTGCCTCGTCGAGTACGACCATCTGCAGGGCAAGGGATTCCGCCCGGCGTTTGCCGTAGTAATAGTGGAGCATCGGGTAGGCGAGATGCTGCTGACCAATCTCGATGATGGTCGGAGCCAGCGATGCGAGGTTGGACTTCAAGTTTGAGAAATCCTCGCCGTTCCACCCTGCGACCAAGATGTCCTGGGGAGTCTTTCCGAGCGCGCTTATGTAGATGGCCGCCTGTCGCTTGGTCACGACCGCGGACACGATGGGTACCAGGTACGTTGCGCAAAGGGAGATCGTCAGGAAGCCACTGGCTGCCATGAGGTTCGTCAGCACCTGCCACACGGCTCCTTGGGGGCGGTAGTCACCCAGCCCCAAAGTGAAGAAGCTGTATCCGGCGTAATAGATCCGAGCCCAGACGTCCGCCTGCTGCCCTCCTTGGCTTCTGACAACGGCAGCGGGATCCGTTGAGACGATAAACGTCCAAGCGGTCCACTCAAGCAGGATCCATCCGGCAACCGTCAGGATCGCAATCGCCGGTCCACAATGAACGAGCGTGCTTCTCTTCCCTGTAACCCGGAAAGCGAGCCTAACGAGACGCGCGACGAGTCTTGCCATGACGGAGGTGACTGGCCCGGCTCCCCGCAGGGTAAGAACCGTTTTGATGATGTCCGCCCATGTAAGGACGAGAAGGGCAGCACCGAGGGTGGCGGCAAACCAGTTCACGTACTTACTCCGATTCACACAGTGCAAAGACGTTCGGGTGATGGGATGGCATCCGGAGCAGTGCACGGCACCCTGGATAGTGGTCGGGCAATGCCCCAGTTCAGGCGCGCTCCGCGCGCCGTTGCCCCCGTTTCAGGGTGGCGCTAGCCTAGTTCCGGGCTTTCAGTTCCCGGATAAGCGCCTCCATCTCAGAGATCTCCTGGCGTTGCGAGCTAATAATCTGGTCGGCAAGCTTCTGGACGCGGGGGTCGGTGATGTTCGCCCGCTCGCTGGTCAGGATGGCGATGGAGTGATGCGGGATCATCGCCCTCATCCACGCGACGTCCTCGACCGTGTCCTGGCTGCGGGCAAGGTAAAGGGCCACCGCGAAGACGACTGCGCTTCCAGCGAAGATGGCCAGGTTCAGCTTCCTGTTGGCGTACATGCCTAGCATGAAGGCCAGCATGATGATGGCCATCGTCGAGCCCATGACCAGCGCCATGTAGGCCCGCGTCTCGCTCCAGTGGACATGGGCGATGCTGTAGACGTTCAGGTACATAAGAACGAACATCACGATGGTTGACGTGGCGATCATCGCGGCGAAGCGAGAGTACTTCATTGACGGAACCTCTTGATGTGTGGGGGGCGTTGGCAATCAGCCGGACCGGGCTCGTCGCCGAGCGACCATGGAAAGGCAGAAGCGCACCGATAGCGTCTCTGGATGCCGGTTTACTTTGAGGACCTTCGGAGGAATGGCCCTCCCGCGTTGGCACGGCGAGAGCCACCCATGTCAGGCGGAGATTTCCTCCTTATTGCTGCGGCACCCGGATTGGTTCCGAGGCGCCGCCGGGCTGCCCGCGCCATCCTGTCCAGGCATTGACGTACCTGGACAGACAGGTGTCCCGCTAAAGCCGCGCCATGCGCAGCCGCAGGGCATTCGCGATGACCGGCACCGAACTCAGCGCCATGGCCGCGGCGGCCAGGATCGGGCTCAGGAGTAGGCCGAAGAAGGGATATAGAACGCCCGCCGCCACCGGCACACCGAGGGCGTTGTAGATGAAGGCAAGGAACAGGTTCTGCCGGATGTTGCTCATCGTCGCTCGGCTCAGCGCCTTGGCCCGGGCGATCCCGGCGAGGTCGCCCTTGACCAGGGTCACGCCGGCGGATTGGATGGCAACGTCGGTGCCGGTCCCCATCGCGATGCCGACGTCCGCCTCGGCGAGGGCGGGGGCGTCATTGACCCCGTCCCCGGCCATGCCAACGACCCGCCCCTCCGCCTTGAGCCTGCGAACAACGGCGTTCTTGTCCTCCGGGCTGACCTCCGCCTCGACGTCGTCCAGCCCAAGCCGTCGCGCGACCGCTTCGGCCGTGGTGCGGTTATCGCCGGTGAGCATAACGACGCTCACCCCGTCGGCCTTCAGTGCAGCCAGTGCTGCGGCCGTACTCTCCTTGATAGGGTCGGCCACCGCCACGACACCCGCGGGAGCACCATTGATCGCCACGTACATGGCGGTCGCCCCTTCGCGACGGAGGTCGTCGGCAATGGCTTCCATCTCGGTGAGGTTCACACCTTCGGCCCGCATCAGCTTGGCATTTCCGAGCGCCACCTGGTGCCCGTCTACTGTTCCCGTGACACCTTGCCCTGTCACGGAGGCGAAGTCGATCGGGTCTTGGATCGTCAGGTTCCTTTCCTTGGCGGCGGCGATGATGGCCGCGGCCAGAGGATGCTCGCTGCTCTTCTCCAGGCTGGCAGCAACGGCCAACAGCAGACGCTCGTCGATCCCACCCAATGGCTTGATGGCGGTCAGCTTCGGTTTTCCGACAGTAAGCGTGCCGGTCTTGTCCACCACCAGCGTGTCCACCTTCTCGAAGCGCTCGAGCGCTTCGGCGTTCTTGATCAGGACGCCCTCGCGGGCGCCGCGTCCAACGCCGACCATGATGGACATCGGGGTCGCCAAACCGAGCGCGCAGGGGCAGGCGATGATCAAGACGGACACGGCCGCGACCAGCCCGTAGGCCATGGCGGGCTCGGGTCCCCAGATCGACCACACGATGAAGGACAGGATGGCGATCCCGATGACCGCAGGGACGAAATAGCCTGAGACAATGTCTGCCAGCCGCTGGATCGGGGCACGGCTTCGCTGAGCCTCCGCGACCATCTGCACGATGCGGCTCAGCATGGTGTCCGAACCGACCTTGTCGGCGCGCAGGACGAGACCGCCGGTGCCGTTCAAAGTGCCGCCGATCAGCTTGGAGCCCGGCTCCTTCTCCACCGGAATGGACTCGCCGGTGACCATGGACTCGTCCACGGAAGAGCGGCCCTCCAGCACCTCGCCGTCCACCGGCACGGATTCGCCGGGGCGGACACGCAACCGGTCTCCCACGTGGACTTGGTCGAGCGGAACCTCCTCGTCATGGCCATCGGGCATGATCCGCCGGGCGGTCTTGGGCGCGAGGTTCAGGAGGGCACGGATGGCCCCACCCGTCTGCTCCCGCGCCCGGAGCTCGAGTACCTGGCCCAGCAAGACCAGAACGATGATGACAGCCGCCGCCTCGAAGTAGACAGCCACATTGCCCTCCGGCCCGCGGAAGCCGTCCGGGAAGATGTTGGGAGCAATCACGGCCACCACGCTGTAGACGTAGGCAGCGCCCGTTCCCATTGCGATTAGGGTGAACATGTTCAGGCTGAGGGCCTTGACTGAGGCCCAGCCGCGAATGAAGAACGGCCAGCCTGCCCAGAGGACGACAGGTGTCGCGATGAGGAACTGAACCCAGGCGGATATCCGCGGAGACAGCAGGTGCGCCAGCCCGATGGCGGGGATGTGGCCGCCCATCTCAAGCAGCAGGAGGGGAATGGTCAGAATGCCCCCGATCACGAACCGACGCCACATGTCCCGAAGCTCGGCATTCGGCTGCGTTTCCGCAGAAATAGTCTCAGGCTCGAGGGCCATGCCGCAGATAGGACAGTTTCCTGGGCCCTCCTGGCGGATCTGCGGGTGCATGGGACAGGTGTAGATCACACCAGGCTGCGCCGTCGGCTCAGCCTTCGCCTGGATGCCGGACGGCATGATGTAATGGTCCGGATGTGCCTCGAATTTGGTGCGGCACTTCTCGGAGCAGAAATAGTAGGTCGTTCCCGCCTGTTCGGACCGGTGGGATGTTGTGGCCGGGCCGACCAATATCCCGCAGACCGGGTCCTTTACTTTGGTCGTTTCCTGCGGCGGCACGACGTGTTGGCCGCCATGGCCGTGGTGCTGATGGTTGTGGCCGCCGTGCTCGTGATGAGCATGGTCGTGATGCTGCTGGTCGCCGGGAACGACTGAGTCCTGCCGGTTCATGGGAGCCTATGGTTTCTTCAGGGCGTCTCCGCCCTACTGATTTCAGAATGCCGGACTCCGACGGAGTCCACAGAAAGTAGAGCACCTTCCGGATAGCCGTCGGGAATGCCGCGGCGGGCGGCTTCAGCTGTGGGACGAGGTTTTTGGAGGATCCCCGTCAGGCGTGGTAGTCAGGCCGGCACCGCTCGAGTTCAAGGACGGATTAAGATCAGTGGATGAGGCGCGCTGGAGGCCCACGGCAACGCCGGGCGGCAGGGCTGTGCCTACGCAGATGCAGGTGCATTTTGAGGGGCTCATGCAGCAGCGCCCGGTGCCGGTGGTGCAGTGATCGCTTTTGGCGGAAGTCACGAACTGTGCTGAGGCAGCCGGGAGGATCCGCCTGAGGGATTCCTGGTCCTCGCAGGCACGGGCAGCAGTCGCCGTTCCAGTGCCCAGCACCAGGAAGACGAACAGCATGGTAACCAACTGCCTCAATCTGCGTTGCACGAACCGAACCTCTAGGGACATCCGTGCATTCCAAACAGACTTTCTGCGGATGGGTTCCGTAATAAAGCAAACCTTAACATCGTGTCAAGGATAGCTACCCCGGCGGGAGGCGAAGTCCACCCTTACTCTCTCTGCACATAGTGCAGGCATTCAACATCCAGCCGAATGATTTGGATCAAGGCAGCGCTGGCCGTACTGTCTGATTGTAAACGAACGGATGCGCAGCCGGTCTGGTTCTGACCTTGCCCCGCCAGACCTCAGGAATCCTCTCATTTTTTACTTCCAGATGCCTCTGAGTGACTTGTTCGACGACATCGCTCATCAAATATCAGCCTATAGGTTGTTGTAGTCATTGGAAAGCTGTTGAGCGCCACAACCATAAAGCGGCTATGGCGGTAACAGCGGGTTGCCCATTGAGCAGTATGGCATTGATTTCATTTTGAGAACAATGAGGGGATGGTTGAGCCGCCAGACTCGTTCTTCGGCACTTTACGTGGTTCTACGTTGGAACCGTGGAGATCTCTGTCGAAGGATAGGTGTCGATGCGGCGGCTTCACGTTGGAAAACGCGGCCGATCGGGCAAAGGGCACTGCGGCGCACTCACCACTTCCAGGCAAAGTGCGAAAGAACCAGAAATACCAGGACCATTTCACTGAAATATGCGGTTCTGGAAAATGCTGCCGTATGGATAATTTTAAACTCATAGGAAGCACCTGAGACGACGAGCGCCTGGGAGTGTTGAACAATCACCACCAATTAATTGAGGGATACCACGATGACGGATGAAAAGAACAGCAACCGTGCACCGAAAAACCCGGGAAATTCTCAACCAGAGGATAGTCGGATCAAGACAGAGAATCTTGGGGATGCGCGTTCTGACATGGGGGCTGACGATACCACTCCGGAAAATTATGGTGCTGAAAAGGCCCCCAATCCTGGCCACCCGGTCTAGGAAAATTCAGGCCGTGATGATCTAATCCCCGTTGCACCAGAGTGTACCAAAGCGGCAGCCATTGGGCCAAGTGCGGGAGACCAAGCCCGCTTGGGCATTCTGCCCCACTAATGTCGTAGCAAAGCGCCGTCGGGTTCAGGTTCCCAGGGAAGCATAGCGGACCGGAGAACCTGAACCCGTCGACCGTCGTCAGTCTTCGGTCGAGGGCTGGTTACTACAGCCGAATAATGTTAACGACGACGACAATGGCCGATGACACAATGATGCCAAAAAGCCGGCTGAATAGCGCGTCTATGACTGGAACGGACTCCAGGTCTTCCCTCCGTCCTGACTGGCCAAGACTTGACTCTTTTCGGTAACTGCGAACAGGCGCTCTGAATTCTTCGGATCTGCGGCTAAGTGAAGCAGGACAGCCTCCCCAAATCCGTTGTTCACCCGTTGCCAAGCCAGACTGGGCTCGGTCGTTTTCAGCAGACCAGCCCCAGCCTGAAAAGCGTACACCGTTCCATCGTCCGTCGTCTCGACCATTGTAGCCGGGCGCTGAACCATGGAGCCGGCTTGCCAAGTTTCTCCAGCGTCACGGCTGATCATCACCCCCTCACGTGTCGCGGCGTAGACCGTATCCGGATCCCTTGCCGATGCTGCCAAATCAAAAGTATCCGCGGGAGGCTTGCCGGTTGCCTCCCAGGTCTTCCCACCGTTCCGGCTGGCTTGAATCCCGCCGTAAAGGCCGTACAGAACTTTCGGATCAGCGGGGCTGGCATCCATCGCGTGAAAGTCGACCGGTCCATTGGCGCCCAAAGAAACCTGTGTCCATGTTCGAGCACCGTCAGTGGAGACGAGGAAGCCCAGATTGCCTCCAGTGACTGGATGGCCGCTGGCGTAGAAGGTTCTCGGATCCTCCGGGTCGGGTGTAAATCCCATGTAGTCGTGGCGGCCGTCTGACACGCGCGTCGCCGTGCCGTCCGGGTTCGTCAGGAACACTCCGTGATGGGTGGCAAGAAATAGCCGTCGGGGATCAGTCCGATCTACAGCGATCCCGTGGATGTGCGAGACCTTGGAAAGGGGGATCGTCTCAGCTGCGCTGGCCTGCCAGGCAGTGGCGGCGCCGAGTGCAGACATGCCCGCGACGGCGGCAAGCACCTTGAAACGCATTTTCATTGTTGCTTCTCCTGTAACGTTGGGTCGTATCGGTGCGGATTACGACAAGGGCTGGATGCGGTCCCATAACGACGGCTCTCAGGGGGTTGCCCATCTCCGAATTCGTAGTGGGCCTTGATAAGCCTGTCGTTGGTAAACGCGTTGATGTGCAGGATCTTGCTTTTTGGGTTGAACTCCAGGCCGTGATAACAAGCGCGCAGGTTCCCCTCACGGTCACTAAGGTGCATGATCAGCCCATGCATCTGCATCCAATCCGGCGTCTGGATGAATTTGAGCCCGTACTGCCTGGCTAGTTCCCAAATCGCGGTCGGAGCCTCCGGGCCGCTGGTCAGCATCATCGCGCTCTCAGGATCCAGGCCATGAGCCGGGCCATATTCTCTGAGGACGGCAGCCGTGTCCCGCTCGAGACCCGTGGTGATCGCGACGAAACGCACTCGCTCTCTCATGGGAGTAGTGCTGATGTCAAGCTGGATGTTCGCGATCGCCTCAATATACAGAAAGCATTCGTCCAGGCGCCTATTATAAATGAACCACAGGACGACAGCCCTACCTTTAAGGTCGTCTAGGGAAACTATGCGTCCCTCAGTATCAGCCAGCCGGAAGTTCGGCGCCGGGCGTTTGACGATCTCGACGTACTTGTCCCTGCTCGATGGCCATGCTCGACCTCCTCCAGCGAGTGCGCCCGAGCAACTCCGCCCATATCGAGGAAAACGAGTATTGCCGCGGCGGCGGCGATGTGCCTGTTCACGTTTTGACATTCTCATGGTGGAGCCGTCTGCCAACCCCGCGGTCATCTCTTTACTTGCTGCTCCAGGGCCGACTGCCGCACCCGGATCTCCGGCGGCCATGAGCTCTTCAAGTAGGCCAACACGGCCCAGATCTGCTCGTCAGTCAGCACACCGCCGAACGCTGGCATGTCGCTCTCGTACCCAGGGGGGCCGAAGACGGCGACGCCCTGTTTGGTGATGCCGAACAGGACCTCGTCCGGGTGATGCCAAGTGTGCCCCGTAGCGTCGTGCGGCGGCGCAGGCATCTTGCCGTCCGGTTTTCGCCCACGCCAGTCTGGTTGACCCTCTAGGTTGGTTCCGTGGCACGACGCGCAATTTTCGGCGTAGACGGCCCTGCCGAGTGCTACTTGGGCGGCGTCGGTCGGATCGGCTCGGTCACCGCCGAGCAAAAGGATCCACGCCGCCGTGCTTCCGGTGACGAGGAGTGCCAGCGCTGCGCTCCCCATCCAAATCACGATTCGGCGCCGCATCATTCGACCGCGAACACCTGCGGCTCATCGTTGCCGCCAAAAGTGTAGGTTACGAGCGGCTTGATCCTCGGTCTCTCCATGCCCGGTGAGCCGACTGGCATGCCCGGCAGTGAGATCCCCTTGACGACCGAGCGATCGGCGAGCAGCCGCTTTACCGCCGCTGCGGAGACGTGGCTCTCGACCACGTAGCTGTCGATCAACATCATATGGCAACCCACGAAATCCATCGGTACACTCTGCTCCTGCCGCACCAGGGTGAGATCGTGAGTGGCGACGGACTTCACGTCGATACCGTTGGCCCGCAGGTGCTCGGCGTGACCCTCGCAACAGCCACACTGAGGATTCTTGTCCAGCGTCGCTGTCATGGCAAACGCGCTCGCTGGTGTCATCATGGCTAAGTTTTTCAGGATGCGCATGATCGTGTTCCTGGAATTCGGGTTGACGGTTCAGGCGACGCGGATGGTGGACATCATCCCGGCGATCTGGTGCTCAAGGATGTGGCAGTGGAACATCCAATCGCCGGGGTTGTCGGCCACAAATGCAATTTCGACGCGCTCACGCGGCGCCAGTAGGACGGTGTCCTGCCATTCTTTGAAGCGCGTTGGCTGTCCATTCCGGGACAGCACCCGGAAGGTATGGCCGTGCAGGTGCATGGGGTGGTGCCAAGCGGTCTCGTTGACCATCGCGATGACGCAGGTCCGGCCCCGCTCGAGCGTGAGGATGGGGTTCATGACGTGGCTACCATGACGGTCGTCGGGCCGGCTGGTGGCGACGCCGTTGATGGCCCATGACATGCCGCTGCGCATCATCGTGCGCATGTCGGTCATCTTCCCATCCACTATGGCGCCCGCCATCATCCCCATCATGCCGCCACCCAGCGTCACCTGATGGCGGACTGCTACCGAGAGGTCCGGCTCGGGAACTGGGTTCGCCGGCAGCCGGATCGGGGCACTCAGCGGGCGGTTTCGCAGACGCTCCGGTCCGTAGCTCAAGTCCACCAGCCGGTAAGCGAGATCACGGTAGAAATCATCCACGACAGTAGCGCGGTCACCAGGAGTGCCGGCCATGTCGAGCACGAGGTCGATGCGCATGGCGGGTGCCAGCACGATGCGATCCTCTTCCGGCTGGTGGGGCTCCACCGGGTGACCATCGATGGCGACGACCATCGGCCGATGCCCCTGGAACCGAAGGCCGAAGATACGGGCATTGGCGGCGTTGATAAGGCGCAGCCGGACCCGCTCGCCAGACCGCACCAGCATTTCGTCCAATACCCGCCCGTTGATAGTGACGGTATTGCCGACCCGGCCGTTGTGGCTGGTATCCATCATATTGCCGAAGTCGTCGCTGACGGAAGCGTCGTTCTTCAGCCGCCAGTCGCTTAGTACCCAAGTGACATCGCGGTCGACCAGGATCGGCTGGCGCTCCTCGACGATTAACGGTCCGTACAGGCCGCGGCCGACCTGCTCGTGGCTGCGTATGTGCGGGTGGTACCAGAACGTGCCCGCGTCCACGGTGTCGAACTCGTAGGTAAAGGTCTCTCCAGGTGCAACGGGCGGGAGGGGCATGTGCGGCACGCCATCCATAGCATTCGGCACGCGGACGCCATGCCAGTGGATGGTAGTCTCCTCGGCCAGGCGGTTGGTTACGGCGATGCGGACCCGATCGCCCTGGCGGACGCGGATCTCGGGTCCAGGCACGCGGCCGTCGTAGGCCCAAACGGTCGTCTCCGGGTACTCGTCGCCGACCAGTTGGACCCTTCCAGGACCGGGCGTCAGTGTGTGTGTCGGCTCCGTGGCCCATGTCGAGCGTGCAAAACCGGGAACCAGGCCCGCCATGGCGGTGGCGCCGCCCGCGAGGAGCAGATACCGTCGGCTCAGCAGCCGAGCAAAAGGGTTCTGTAGCATAAAGTCCCTCAAACTGATTTTGACTGCGGATAGCCAATGTGGCCCCGCCGGTCAGGCAAGAATAATCAGGTGCGCCATGTGTCAGCGCGCTTCAGGCGAGGGATGTATGTATCGGTGGCCTGTGGTCCGGCGAAGACAATAGGCCGGCCGGGACCGTCGGCACCGCAGAAACGAAGGTATCAGCCGCGGCAGGGAGGCTGGTTTGCGAATTTGGCAGTAGGCCAGGCAGAACGATGCAGGTGCCGCTATGGCAGCTCACCATCTTCATGCCCTTGTCCGTGTCCGGGTTTGAAACGCAGCCCTTACAATCCACCATGTCGCTGTGATCCGTAGCGGCGGCGATCTCCGGCATGCTCGCCATACCCGCCATCACACCCACCTGGGCAGCCAGCACCGTCGTCCCGAGTGCAAGGCCCAGGACCAGCAGAACTGGCAATATGCGGCGCAGAGAGGTCATGACTTCAACATGAACTCATCAGGGAGCCGGGCCAACAGGTTTGTCGGCTCACGTCTGCTACCCTCGGGTTTCTCGGTGACCCCGACGCCGCGAATAAGGCTGAGGGGCAATTCGAGCAAGGGATGCGTATGCCTTTTCCAAGGCTGAGGCACGCATTTCGTGGGGCTCGAGTGCTTCAAGGGCACGTAGGAGATGTTCCGCTGCATCCGGCTGCCCTTCATCCATAGCTCTATTGAACGTATCGAGTATCTGTTTCTCCAGGCTCTGGGCTCGCATACTCCGCCTCCACCTTTTGCCGTCCTATCATATGCAAACCGTCCGCGGCCCTGGCAACGCGACTTGCATTATCTTTCTCCTTTTGGCCACCACGGTGGGGCGCCCAATGCCGAGCGCCCCGAGGTGTCATCGGAATTACTTCTCGTTCCCCGGTCTATCGCAGGAGCTTCCCTTGCCCTTCATGCCGGAGCACATAACCAGATGCATCAGCGGGCAGGCCAGAAGCCCCAGGTATGGCAGAGCCGTGGTCAACTGCCCAGGATACGTCACCGACAGGAACAAGGCCGCAAGTGCAAGGAGGCCGAGGCCGCTGATCCCGGGCCAACTGCGCCACCAGGGCATCCGCCGAGTTTGTCCATCCACGTTAAGTTCCTTCCTCTATCTGGTGTGAATTACATCATGCCGAGCGCGCCGCCGAGCAGTTCGTCGGCGATCTTCCTTTGCTCCTCCGACAAGGAGGCAAAGAGCGGCTTGGCAGCCGCGTTAAGCTTCGTCACAGCCTCTAGCCGGGAGGACAGCATCTTCTCGCGCCGGTCGAAGCGCTCGGTCAGGGATGCTGGCTTCTCGTCCTTCACCATCTGCTCGTGCATGGATCGGTGGACCGCAGCGTTTGCCCGTAAGGCATCGGCAAAGGCGCTCCACTCCTTGGCCTGGGCATCGGTGATGTTGAGCTCGGCCTTGAGGAAGGCGATTCGGCCCTCGGTGCGCTCAAAGGGCATGCCCATGCCGCCGTTGGCCATCATTGGGCAGGGCATCGCATCGGCATTGGGCTGCTCCCCCCGCTGCGCCATCATGTCCTGCATCATGCGCATCCTGTCGCCTTGGTCCATCATGCCTTGCATGCTGCCCTGAGGCTGAGCGGACGAGGTCGATGGAACGCCTTGGGGCGCGCCTTGGCCAGCCGAGTTATGGGTTTGGTGATCCTGTTGGGTCTGGGCCTGTGCGAGCGATACAGAGGTGGCAAGGGCCAGGACCGACAGAAGGGTGCGGGATGTGAACTTCATCGTTCTCTCCATCGAACTGTGAGGTTGGTTGGCGTGTAGGCGGCTCAGCCGTCGGCACGACAGCAGCCATTCAAACGTGACAGGCTATTGTTGCCGATCACGGATGGATCGCGCGGAAACAGCAGTCGAGAGTTGGTCCAAGCCGACTCTCAACGAGTGGCAGGCATTTCCGATTCAGGCGGAGGTGGGGAATCAGGAGGCATGCTTGTCCTCGCATCAGTGGCTTCCCCAGTGCACCTGGACGGACTCCGAGTGTCGGAGGCAGCCAATCCGCGACCCGATCAGGGGTCACCGCTGCCGCGTCAATGGTCGGCGCGGACGGATCAGATGCGGAGGACAGATCTTGGAGGGTATGGCTCCGGATGCGGAGTCATCCCCCATCCGAGCGCAGGGTTATATAGAACCGCGGAGCCCGCAGGCATTAAAACTGGACTCGACATCTCAGGCGGTAGCATCGGGGGGGCGATGCAGATGCTGCTTTGGCACGCCGCCCTGTCCATCGTGCCCTGGTCCATGTCGTCGCAGTCCGGACAGACGAGGGAGCTTGCGCCTCCCATGCTCATGTCCATGACCGCCGCATCTCCCACCATGCCGTTCATCGGCATCATCTGGGCAGCCTGGGCCGTCATCCCGAGCGCAAACGCCAGGATTAGAGCGACAGAGAGGATGCGGCGAAAGGCTTGCATTATATCCCTAGTGTATCCCAGGCTGCGATCGTAGCCAAAGCATATTTCACTGCACTTGAGGCGGTAGCGTTAGGTATCTTACCGCCCCGACCGCAAGTATTTGACGAAAGCAGCGATTCCAAGAACCAGAAAAATGATGACGACGATCCAAACGATTCCCATCGCCCCCATCATCCAACCCATACCTTCCATATTGTGCATCATGCCATTTATCCTCATTGTTGTTTTTTGACCGGGGATGTGAGAGACGACCTGCCTCTCACAGCTGAAGTGTCCGGAGGCGCAGCGCATTCCCGATCACGCTGACTGAACTCAGGGCCATCGCGGCAGCGGCGATGATGGGACTCAGCGTCCAGCCGAACAGCGGGTACAGCAAACCCGCGGCGATCGGAACACCGATTGCGTTGTAGACGAAGGCGAGAAAAAGGTTCTGCCGGATGTTGCGCATGGTTGCCCGGCTCAGCACCCGCGCCCGTGCGATGCCCGCGAGGTCGCCCTTGACCAAGGTGACCCCCGCGCTCTGGATGGCGACGTCCGTGCCCGTCCCCATGGCAACGCCAACGTCGGCTTCGGCCAAGGCCGGGGCGTCATTCACACCGTCGCCCGCCATCGCTACGATGCGGCCCTGCGCCTTCAGGTGCTTGACCACTTGGTTCTTGTCCTCAGGCAGGACCTCGGCCTCCACCTTGTCAATGCCCAGCTTTCGCGCAACGGCCTCCGCGGTGGTCCGGTTGTCGCCCGTCAGCATAACGATGTCGACGCCGTCCTCCCGCAGCGCCCGGAGCGCCTCCGGCGTACTGGCCTTGATCGGATCGGCAACCGCGATGACGCCGCCGGGTTGACCATCGATTGCGGCGAACAGCGCTGTGGCACCCTCGCCCCGGAGTTCGTCGGCCCGCGCTGCCAAATCGCCCAGAGCAATGCCCTGATCCCGCATCATGGCTGCATTACCCAGGGCGACGGTGCGCCCGCCGACGTTTCCGGTTACACCCTTGCCGGTGACCGAGGCGAAATCCGAGACCTCCTCGATGGGCAGGTCCCGCTCGCGGGCAGCGGCGGCGATGGCTGCCGCCAGGGGGTGCTCGCTCGAGCGTTCCAGGCTGGCCGCGAGGGAGAGAATGGTCACTTCATCGAGCCCAGCAGCAGGGATCACAGCAGTCACACGGGGTTTGCCTTCGGTCAAGGTGCCGGTCTTGTCGACGACGAGCGTGGTGACCTTCTCGAACCGCTCCAACGCCTCGGCGTTCTTGATCAGCACGCCTGTCGACGCCCCCTTGCCCACGCCCACCATGATCGACATCGGCGTGGCCAGCCCCAGGGCGCAGGGGCACGCAATGATGAGGACCGATACGGCGGCGATGAGCGCGTAGGCGAAGGCCGGCGACGGCCCCCAGATCATCCACCCAGCGAACGCCAGGATTGCGACAACGATCACGGACGGCACGAACCACGACGATACAATGTCGGCGAGGCGCTGAATCGGCGCCCGGCTCCGCTGGGCTTCGGCGACCATGTTCACGATGCGCGACAGCATGGTGTCGGAGCCAACCCTCTCTGCCACCATGACCAACGAGCCGGTCTGGTTTATGGTACCGCCGATCAACTTGGTACCGGGTTCCTTCTCGACCGGCAGGGACTCGCCAGTCACCATGGACTCGTCCACCGCACTCCGACCCTCCAGGACAAGCCCATCGACGGGCACACCCTCGCCGGGTCTGACGCGGAGCCGGTCGCCTGTATGCACCTGGTCTAACGAGATTTCCTCGTCGTCCGCACCGTCGTGGATGCGTCGGGCAGTCTTGGGTGCCAAGTTTAACAGGGCCTTGATGGCACCACCAGTGCGCTCGCGCGCCCGAAGCTCCAGGACCTGCCCAAGCAGGACCAGCACGGTGATAACGGCTGCGGCCTCGTAGTAGACCGCCACCAGCCCCTCCGCATCCCGGAACCCGGCCGGAAAGACGCCGGGCAGGAAAGTAGCGACTAGGCTGAACAGGTAAGCGGCGCCGACACCGAGCGCGATCAGCGAGAACATGTTTAGTCGGCGGGTCACGAAGGACCGCCAGCCGCGCTCGAGCAGCGGCCAGCCTGCCCATAGCACCACGGGCGTAGCCAGCAGGAACTGGATCCACAGGGAGGTCTGGGGCGAGATAGCACCGTGCAGCCCCACACCGGGGATGTGGGCCGCCATCTCAAGGATGAAGAGGGGTACGGTGAAGGCCGTGCCTACCCAGAACCGCTTGGTCATGTCGGCGAGTTCGGGATTTGGCTCACCCTCCACGCCACCCGCGACGGGTTCCAGAGCCATTCCGCAGATCGGGCAGTTACCTGGCCCCTCCTGGCGGATCTCCGGGTGCATCGGACAGGTATAGACAACCCCATTCTGAGGAGAGGATTGTTCCGCATGCCCTGGGTCACCGGGCTTGGCCGTAGGTTTCAGGTAACGCTCAGGATTCGCGACAAACTTATCGTGGCAGCGGGCCGAGCAGAAGTGAAAGGTCTGCCCGCCGTGTTCGGCACGGTGCTTAGATGTCGTGGGGTCGACGTCCATCCCGCAGACGGGATCCTTCACCTTCAGCCCGCTATCACGTCCGTGGTGATGGCCGTGAGGCGTGTGGCCGTGATGCAGATCAGCCATGATGGTCCTCCATTTCCTCGAGCGCTCCCACGATCCGAATACATTCTTGGACCTGCAGGACGAACGCCTGCCCGGCAGAAGCACCGGGCCAAGGGATATAGGTTCGACCTTCCAGCCTTTGGAAGGTCAAGATATTTCTTCGAGACGATCGGACACCCGGCGCGGGTGGATCGAATGGAATGCCATGATCGGGATGACCAGCCATTGCGCCACCGGCGAGAGGCCGGCTCCCAACCAGGGCATCACGGGCATCAAGTCGGAATAAGCCCAGGTCCCCCGAACCTCGATGTTCAGCCACTCACTAAAGACGGTATAGCCAAGGCCGAATGCGATGGTCAGGGCTGCCACGGGCATGAACCGGCCCTGGGGCCAGTCACCGCTCCCCATCAAGAGGAGGGCCGCTACCAGAGAAGCCAGCGCAATCAGGATGTCGCCCCCGGTACAATGAACGGCGGCGAACACGATCTCGCCCACTGTCCCGGTTTCCCAAAGCGTGTAAAGCGGCATGTGAAGGAACTCCCACGCGAGGTTGCCAAGGGCGATGATCGCTAGGTAGCGCCGGAAGGCTGCCAGCCATCCGGCATGACTGGCGTGATCAGGGTCGTTTTCATTCACTGCCTCCACGAGCGGCATCCTCGACCCAGCACGCGCAGCCGAGCGGGCGGGCAAGCGCGTTACGCGAGTAAAACTCTTCATGATGTCCTCCCTCGGAACTGCCTCACGGCCATAAGGCAACGGCTAGTCCGCAACTGATAAAGTTCGTTCGTCGAGAGAAACCTGTCGGAGCGTTGTATACGCGGACCCCGGATGCAGGTTGCCCACGGTTCTATGGAACGAATGGCGTTTGGAGGGCCGAAGCTTAGATCAAGCGGCAGGTCGTTCCGGCCCGTTCAAACGGGCGGTAGAGGAGGGCGCAGGACAGGATCGAGTTCAATGCCGTTCAACAGCCTGACGCTAGAGAGAAAGTCCGCCACGGACGGCGGGCCAATTGGAAGGAGAGATCCGGACACGGGTAGACCCGGGTTCATAAGCATGCACGGCACGCCGGCGGGGCACTGGACATTGGTGCCATCCATATCCTCGCAAGCCATGTCGCGCTGCTGGGCGTAATAGTCCGAATGATTAGCCTTGTGGGCAGCGTGGTCACCTACGCCGTGGAGCGGCCACTCGTAGGAAGTCAAGACTTGGCTGTCGCACGCTAATGCGGCGCTCTGCACGAAAGGCACGGTGAACGCGGCCAGCATAAGCAGGCATGTCAACACGATCCGCAGTAACTTGCCGGTGCCGCTTCGCATCCGTGAAGCCTCATCGCCTTTCGGGGAAAACAGTTGCTCAGGCACTTCGATCCAACCCCATCCGAACTTCGAAGCAGGCTGGTACCCAGCGTTTGCAGGCGGTCACCAAACTCACCTGCCGATCGCCGCAACAACGCTCGTCGCTATGGTTGCGCCAACATTTTCCGCTGACGCCGGCGCTTCAATCTCTTTGTCACAGAAGACCTGAACCCGATCGGCGTCCGCTTGGTCCGATAAGAACCGGCGTATCTCCTCGTACCGTGCCCGAACGTCATCCATGGCTTGGTAGTAACCGAGGAGTTCCCGAAGCGGCGCTGCCATATCCTTGTGGGCAGCCAGGACCGCAACCATTGCACCCAGGGTGAGCCGCCCCTCGATCACCAGGTACCCACCGATTGTGTAGAAAAAGAACGGCGTGAGATGATTGATGAAATTGTTCAGGCCCTTGATGAGAAACTTCCGACGGTAAATTTCCAGACGGATCGCCTGCACCTTTTTCAGGGATCTCGCAACGGGAAGCACGGGTTGAGGCCGCCCATGATAATCGCGCGGGTCAGCATCAGCCACCGCAGAGCCGAACGACCGCAGTTCCCTCGACCGTTCGCGTGACAGAGCGCTGACACGGCGTTGGAGGCGTGGGATGATTGCGATCTGAACCGGGACCAACGCCAAGGCGGCAGCACCGAGAACCGGGTCCTGAAGGACCATGAAGACCAGAATGGTGAGGAACGTTCCGCCCTGAAAAACCGGTGTCAAGAAAGCTTCGCCAGTGAACCCGGCAATCGGTTCTACTTCTTGAACAAGCACTGGAATGATTTGCGAGTGGTCGCACGGCTTCTTTCCGCGGGACCAGGCGCGGAAGGCAGTGAAACGCATCCTGCGCATCATACTCTCCGCGAGATGCCCCTTCATGAGGTTGATGAAATACTTCACGCTCCCGCTTGCAAGGACAGCCACTAGGAAGAGTGCGCATAACAGGATAAGTAGCTCGTACCGAGAAAGTGAGACTCCTAGTACTGAGACCGTTTCAGCCTCTGTGGCTAAGGCTTTGTTGATGATCTGCTTCGGAAGCTCTAGGACCGCATAAAGGAGCGGAAGCGTTACCAGCGCAGCCGCAAGCAGAATGGCTTGCGTTCTGCGAGTGTGCCTGAGGATGTAAACGAAAACGTTCGAAGGAAATGGTGAGGCCAGATCACTTGGCCTTGGCGTCGGTCTGCTCGAGAGACGTCGACGGAGGATGCCAATGAGCCATGTGCCCAGCAAACCTAGAAACGCCAACGGCATCGCCACGAGGACGATATGTCCGATGATGTGGAGCCACCAATGCGCATTCGGAAACACGCTCGTGACAATCCAATCGCACAGTTGAAGGATGCGTTCCGTCAGATAGGAGAGAGGGATATCCATTTTCTGCCTAGCGATGTGTGCGGGTGGCGTTGAGAAGCTGGAAGTAACTATTGACAGGACGGCCACCTGAACGACAGGGGCATCGGATCAGGCGAAGGAGGGGCAGCGAGTTGCCCGTATCCAGCGGGATCAAGGCTGCCGTAACCTCGGCCGCCGCAGACTGACGGTCCTCGGCAGGCGGGCATGGGGGTTTCGGAGCCACGTCCTGGTTGGCGCGTGGCTCCGGGCTGCTGTCACTTCGCCGCGGGCGTAACGCTCGTGACGGTGTAGTTGCCCCCGTTCCCCTTTTCCAACCTGAAGTCAACCGGCTGCCCCGGCTGCACTTTCGAGAGGTCAACATTCGGTGCGACCTGGAAATCCATCGTCATCGCGGGCCAGCTGATGGCGGGGATAGCCTCGTGGTTCAGGTTGATCGTCTTCTTGGCTGGGTCCACCTTCTTTACCACACCCTTGCCTGTGATGGGCTGGGTCGCCTGCGCCCCCATGTTCATCCCCTGCATGTCTTGGTTCGATTGGGCCAGGGCCGGTCCAGTCAGGAGCGTTGCGACGGTGACGGCGATGACGGTCTTGTATGCGTTCATGATGTTTTCCTTCACTCTGCGGGATGCGCGGAACCCAGCGTGCGGACGTCGTCCGCGGCGGCAACGGCCGTGTTCCGCAGGAGAAACCGTTGCCAGACCAGGTAGACGGCCGGGATGACGATGAGCGTCAGGGCCGTTGTGCTTGCCATGCCCCCGACCATGGGAGTGGCGATACGTCTCATGACCTCGGAGCCGGTGCCCTCGCCCACCATGATCGGGAACAGGCCCGCGAAGATGGTCGCCACCGTCATCACCTTGGGGCGCAATCGGAGCAGGGCGCCCTCGATGACAGCCTCTTCAATGTCGCGGACCGTCATCGGTCGCCCGGCAGCCAAAGCTTCGGCCTGATGACGCTTGAGTGCCAGGTTCAGATAAACGAGCATCACAATAGCTGTTTCCACAGCCACGCCCGCCAGCGCGATGAAGCCGACGCCCACCGCGACCGACAGGTTGAAGCCCAGGTACCACAGCAGCCAGATGCCGCCCGCCAGCGCCACCGGCAGCGACGCCATGACGATCAGCACCTCACCCAGACGCCGGAACGTCAGCCAGAGCATCAGCGCGATCAGCGCCACCGTGAGCGGCGCGATGGCGGTGAGACGGCCCTGGACGCGCTCCAGATACTCGAACTGTCCTGACCACGTCATCGAGTAGCCGGGTGGTAACCGGACGGCATGGCCAACAACCTCCTTGGCGTCAGCTACGTAGCCACCGAGGTCGCGGTCCGCGATGTCGACGAACACCCAGCCGCCCAGCCGGGCATTCTCGGTGCGGATCATACCGGGACCGTCCTCGATGCGGACCTTGGCCACGTCGCCGAGCGCGATGTGGGCGCCGCTCGGTGTCACGATGGGCAGTGTGGCCAACGCGTCAGGGCTGTCGCGCCACTCTCGGGGATAGCGGACGTTGACCGGGAACCGCTGAAGGCCCTCGATGCTCTGCGTGACCTCCTCGCCGCCGATGGCGGTTCGGACTACCTGCTGCACGTCGGCGATGTTCAGGCCGTACCGGGCGGCTGCCCGACGGTCGACGTCCACGTCGATATAGCGGCCGCCGACAGGCCGCTCGGCGTAGGCCGAGGCCGTGCCCGGGACCGTCCTGACCGCCGCCTCAACGTGTGCAGCGATGCGGCCGATTTCGGCAAGATCGGGCCCGGAGACCTTGATTCCAACCGGGGTCTTCACACCGGTGGCCAGCATGTCGATCCGGTTCTTGATCGGCATGATCCAGACGTTCGTCACGCCGGGCACCCTCACCGCCCGGTCGAGTTCCGCCCGGATGCCCGCCATGGTCATGCCGGGCCGCCACTGTTCGCTCGGCTTCAACTTGATGGTCGTTTCGAACATGGAGATCGGCGCCGGGTCCGTGGCTGTCTCGGCACGGCCGATCTTGCCGTGGACGGCCTCGACCTCTGGCACAGTCTTGATGAGCCGGTCGGTCTGCTGGAGCACTTCACGCGCCTTACCGATGGAGACGTCCGGCATCAGGCTCGGCATGTAGAGCAGGTCGCCCTCGTCCAAGTCCGGCATGAACTCCGAACCAATGCGCTGGAGGGGCCACGCCATACTTGCCATCAGCACCACTGCGGCAAGGATGGTGATCCACGGTGCTGCAAGGGCTCCGCGCAGCATCGGCTGGTAGAGCCAAATGAATAGGTTGTTGATCGGGTTCCTATGTTCGGGGACGATCCGACCGCGTACGAAATAGCCCATCAGCACCGGAACGAGTGTCACCGACAGCACTGCGGCGGCTGCCATGGCGTAGGTCTTGGTGAAGGCCAGCGGCTTGAACATCCGCCCTTCCTGGGCCTCCAGTGCGAAAACCGGCAGAAAGCTGAGCGTGATGATGACGAGCGAGAAGAACAGCGGCGGGCCGACCTCTGCCGCCGTCTCGCCTACTACGCGCCAGCGGTTCTCTGGAGTAAGTGGTTCGTGCTCGATGCGCCGATGCAGGTTCTCGATCATCACGATGGCGGCATCGACCATGGCGCCAATGGCGATGGCGATGCCACCCAGCGACATGATGTTGGCGTTGATACCCTGGGCATGCATCACGATGAAGGCCGCTAGAATGCCAAGGGGGAGCGTCAGGATGATGACCAGCGAAGAGCGCAGGTGCAGGAGGAACGCCGCGCACACCAGGACGACAACGATGGACTCCTCTGTCAGTTTATCCTTAAGGTTGTCGATGGCGCGCTCGATCAGGCCAGAGCGGTCATAGGTCGTGACGATTTCGACACCGTCAGGCAGACTTTGGCGCAGGCGCTCGAGCTTGGCTCTGATAGCGTCGATGGTAGCCAGTGCATTCTCACCCCAACGCATGATGACCACGCCGCCGACCACCTCGCCCTGGCCATCGAGTTCACTGACACCACGGCGAAGCTCGGGTCCTAGTTGGATTTGGGCGATATCCTGGAGAAGTACCGGAACGCCGCCGGGGTTGGCCTTGACCGGCACACTGCGGAGATCGTCGACGCCTTTGATGTAGCCGCTGGCCCGGACCATGTACTCGGCCTCGGCCATCTCCAGCACTGAGCCGCCGGACTCCTGGTTGGCACGCTCGATGGCCTCGCGCACTTGCGCCAACGGCAGCCCGTAGGCCCGGAGCGCGACGGGATCAACAACGACCTGATACTGACGGACCATGCCGCCAATGGGTGCCACCTCGGCGACGCCGGGGGTAGCTTGGAGCTCAAACTTCAGGAACCAGTCCTGGAGGGTCCGAAGCTGGCTGATGTCGTGCCGCCCGGTCCGATCCACGAGGGTGTACTGGAAGATCCAGCCCACCCCTGTGGCATCCGGTCCGAGCGCCGGGCGGGCGCCCGGCGGCAGCCGCGGGGCGACTTGGCTCAGGTATTCCAGGACGCGTGAGCGCGCCCAGTAGAGGTCTGTGCCCTCCTCGAACAGCACGTAGACGTAGCTGTCCCCGAACATTGAGATGCCACGGACCGTCATCGCGCCGGGAACTGCGAGAAAGGCGGTCGAGAGCGGATATGTGACCTGGTCCTCGACTACTTGGGGGGCCTGGCCTGGATAGGTGGTTTTGACGATAACCTGCACGTCGGAGAGGTCCGGAATGGCGTCTACGGGCGTGTTGCGCACTGCCCAGATGCCCCACCCCGCCAGCATGGCGGCGAGCAGCAGAACGATGCCACGGTTGCCCACAGACCAATGGATCAGGCGCTCGATCACGGCGTCCGCCCCGCGCCGCCGAGGCGCTCAATAGTGGCGGCCGTGTAGGTATTATCCGGCGCCTTGATAACGCCGAAGCGAACCCGATCGCCGAGGGCGAACCCCTGGACTGAAGCACCGGGGTCAACAGCGAACTCCATGGTCATGGCGGGCCAGGAGAGCTCTGGGATCGGTCCATGGCTGATGGTCACCTTACTGCCATCGGCAGCGATAGCTGTGACTTCGCCCTCTCCCATGGCAGGTACTGCCGCTGCCGCCTCCACCACCTGCGGCTGCTCGACTTCCTGCATGCTCGCGAATCCAGCCGACAGGCTGCTCTCACTGTCGATCAGGAACTGGGCGGAGGTGACGACGCGGTCGCCTTCCTTGAGACCGTCGGTAATCTCGACCATGTCACCGACTGTTAGGCCCGCCTTGACCGGCACTGGCTTGAAGCGGCCGTCGCCCAGCGCCAGCACAGCACGCTCGGCTTGCCCAGTCCGGATGAGGGCGCCATTCGGAATTGCGATGACATCCTCTCTGGCACGGGTAGCCACGCGGACCGACGCGAACATGTTGGGCTGGAGGGCGTGGTCGGGATTGGCGAGGCGGATGCGTAGCCGGGCCGTCCGAGTGTCCGGCCTTAGTTCCGGGTAGACGTAGTCGACGGTGCCTGTCCAGACCCGGCCGGGCTGACTCGCCACCCGCACTTCCGCCTGCATGCCACGGGACACTAGGCCAACCTGGCTCTCCAGGACCTCCGCCATTACCCAAACCGAGGCGTAATCGACGATGGACATGAGCGTCACGTCCGACTCGACGTACATGCCTTCAGCCACCCCGAGGGCCTCGACAACACCGGTCTGAGGCGCGTAGATCATGATCCGCTCAGGGACGGCCCGGGTTTTGCGGATCTCCTCGATTTGGCGGTCGGAAACGCCCAATGCGACCAGCTTGCGCCGGGCACCCTCGGTGTTGCCGGAAGGCCCCCGTTCGGCCTCGCGTACGAACTCGTAGGCCGCTGTGATGAGGTCCGGCGAGAAGACCTCCATCAAAAGTTGGCCGCGCTCGACGTATTCCCCCAGAACTCGGGTGTGGAGCCGTTCTATCCATCCTTTGGCGCGAACGTGCAGATGGGAGGTTCGGCTCTCGTCGAAGGTGATCGAACCGAACGTCTCGACAATCGGGATCAGCGTTGCCCGCTCAACTGCAGTCGTGCGGACGCCGAGGTTGTTAATGGAGACAGGGGAGACCGTGACGACGCCCTTCTCCTCGGCCCTGCCAGGCTCCTGACCCTCGTAGACGGGCACCATGTCCATGCCCATCGGCGATTTGCCGGGTTTGTCGCTCTTGAAGTCCGGGATCATCGGATCCCACCAGTACAGGATACGAGGGCCCGTACTGGTCTGCTGCTGAGCAGCGTTCTCGGCGGATAGCACTTGGCGCTCGAGCAGGACACCGCCGCCACCACCCACCGCAACGGCGAGCAGGACAGCCAAGACCATGCTTGGTTTCATGATAGCTACCTATGACGACGTATGCGCAGGGCATCCTCCACGCAAGACGCGGACGGTTGGTCACGCGGCTGGAGCGCGGGCGTACCGGATGCCCGGTTACAAAAATGTCGTCAGAGGTACTTGGGTGGTCTCTGGAGAGGGGGTACCGAGTGGGGAGCCCCTATGTCATCAATAAAGCCGAGGTGTTCCATCAACCGCTCAGCCACCCGGAAGCTGGCGAATCTGGGGGTGATGGATGCACACATTGAGAAACAGCCACCCATCAATGGGCATGAGTGGTCGATAATCTCTCCGGAATCTAAAGATGACGGGTCCCAGCATGACGTCGCAGAATGAGGCATGGCGCTAGCGCTCGCCGTAGTTGTGTCGACCGCCTGCCCCATATCGTTGCAGGGGATCTCAATGTCCAACACCGCGGCTGATGCCGGCATCGGCATCGGCATGGCCTGTGCGACTCCACCCAGGGCAGGCATTTGATAGACTACCAAGGCAGCCATAGTGAACCAGACAACAAGCAGGGACATGACCGACCGATTGGCTGATCGTACTTTTCTTCCCGCAGTGCCTGGACCGAAACGCCGCATGGAAATCCACTTTCACGCATGCACCTGATGCGCGTATATAAGCTATGTCGCGCCGCGCGTCCAGAGTGCTTCCGACAAGACACGGCATTCCATGAACCTCGAGAGATGTACCTTCAGGTAACATACTCTTAGGAAATGCTCCCTTGAAGTCTGCCAACTCCGTTCTTGACCTGGTCAGCCTGCATCAAAGTAAGAGACGACGAGTGTGAATAGGGCGAAGCCGCCGACCATTGACAGGGCCGGCCAGCGGGAAGCAGCGGCGACTTTGCGCGCCTCAGTTATCATTTTCTCAATGGCAGCGACCAGCAATAATTCGGAACTGGAGCGGCAGATCACGCGACATCAGGCCGACCTGGTACATATCGACGCGGCGCTGCGGATGTACGGCTAGGCTGATCTCTAGGCTATCCGGGCCAAGGACATCAGCCGACGCAGCGACTGGTTCAGGCTGGGAGAGTGCCGGAATCTCGTTTACAACATCTTGCGCGATGCCGAGGTGCCAGTGCTGACGCGGGCCATCGCCGAGCACATCATGGGCGCTAAGGGCATCGACCAGTCCGATGTGCCGGTGGTGGAGCAGATCAAGCGCAGCGTGAGGAGGCGCTGAGGCGGATGAATGATCTTGGAAGGGTGCCTGCACCTTGACAGGGCTACGGGATGGACTGTTGAAGGGTAGTCGGCGCTGCATGCAAGCAGGCCGATTGCCCAAAAAATTCAGTATTCAGTCGGAGAACTGCAAAAAAGTGTTACATGCACTCCCTATGTAGCGGTGATTTCATCAAAGGACATGCGCAATTCCGGTTGATATCAGATTTATAGTACATTTAGGTAGTTGCAAAATCATAACCGTTGCGGTGAACTCCGCAGTATCAATCACAATAATCAACGAGTCTGGGAGTGACGCTCCTCAATGCCTCATGAAATAGCAGTAGTCGGCGGAGGTCCCAAAGCGGCAGCAATCGCAGCCAAAGCTGCGGTATTGAAGAGGGACTATCCAAATTCTCCGAATATCACCATATTTGAGCCTGCGGCGATTGGATCTGCGTGGTCTGGACTTAATGGCTACACCGATGGAGAGCAACTGCTCTGTACTCTCGCTGAAAGAGATGTCGGATTTCCTTATTCCCGCCATACCTTCGGAGCCAGTACAGCGAGGCGAATGGCCTCGGATTTTTCTTGGCAGTCATATTGCGTAAGTTTGGGGTCAGGAGATTATAGATATGACACCTGGGTGGACAAGGGAAGAAGACCACCAATCCATAAATGTTACGCAGATTATTTGTCTTGGGTAGTGAGAAAAAGTTCAGCTTCGGTCGTGAACGGTCGAGTTGAACACATACAGCCCTACCCAGCTCAAGGAGGGTGGCGGGTAATAGTAACTGATAGCAATGGATTGCAACCACATCCTCAACTATTCTCTGGGATTGTAATTACAGGAAGTGGTCCGTCGCTGCCGGCTCTAAATGGAATCACATCCGGCCAAAAACATCGAGTTTTTGACGGAAAAACTTTCTGGCAGAGACCTCAGGATGTAATCAACTTATTGAAGTTAAAAAATTCTAGTGTTGCCATATTAGGCGCTGGAGGCACAGCGGCTGCCATTGCGGCTTGGTTTAACCGCGTTGGTTTTCGACATGTGCCTATAACTATCGTCGGGAGAGAGACAACTCTGTATACAAGAGCGCGAGGTTATTTTGAGGATAGAATGTTCAGCGATGACGTCGCCTGGACGGCGTTACCTGAACATGCGCGCCAAACATTCACCGAGCGACTCACCACAGGTGCTGTGTGGGAATATGTTGTCGACCAATTATCTTCCAACAAAAACATACTGTACAAATCGGCGGAAATAGTTGAATTTGTGCACTATCCTCAGGGTGGATACAATGATCTTGCAGTTAAGTTATCCGATGTTCCCGCGCCTAATGCACAATCTGGGAGTGCCGTAACGACTAGCACGACCCTTTTGAATGCAGATGTATATGTGGATGCTCGTGGTTTTGATGCATGGTGGTTCTTTAGCTTGATGCCTATGTCTGCACCTTCGCCACAAATTAAGCGCAGCATACTATCTGGGATGGACGAGGCGCTGGCGATTCCCCCCGTTGTTGTCGGACATGAGAACTTTCATGTTCCATCTCTGGCGAACATACAAGGGCCTGCTGCTTCTAATCTAATGGCTCTGGGGTGGATGGCTGATCGTGTGCTGGGACGCTACCTGCCTTAACTTTTACATCTTTCGATCAGGCGGTCGTGGATAGGCTTGGCTCACAGACATACATCTCATGCGCCCTCCCTCTCCCGAGAGAGAATGGGACAACTCAAACTTTACCGCTGTTTAATTCCTGAATGGCATTATATATATGGGGGATGGCCTCCAGGTGCAAGGTCTGCAACATGGAATCCACGAGGAGCGGACAATGGGCGGGATCATCAACGATAGAGACAGTTTAGTGCTTCGCTCTTTTTATCTGTCCGCGGATCTAGATGAACGGATCAGCTCTCTCGCGTTTAGATATAGACGCGAGAGAGCTGATATGCTCCGCTTGCTCCTGGAAGTTGGCATTATGGCATTATCTCGGGATCAAGTGACTCCTGAGTATGTCGATCAAAAACTTCAGAGAATAGCTCGTGAAGAAGAACAACGCCGCAGCAATGATCTGCGACGCGCATCTATGTTCCTTGATGAACTTGAATCAACATCGCGCTAAGGAAAACATTGCTCTGCGCCATCGGTGAAATCCTTTCCGCTGCCAGTTGCCACAAAAGTCCACCGACTGGCCCATGATCCTTGCACGCTTAGCGACGATGCTGAACAGGGTGCCGTTAGGCTGCGGCGATGATCCTCACGCCACGCCATCACGCCCGCGTAACGGCCCAGGTAGATGCCGCTGATGCTGGCCGAGTTCGGCGCGGCGCAAGCGGGAGAAGAAGCTTTCCGCCTGATTGGTGCAGGCTTTATCCATGCTGTAGGCCAGCGACTGGTTGATGACCTTGACCGGGAACTTGGCGCGGAGCTTGTCCCAACGGATCCCCTCGTCGGCGTGGGTGGTGCTGCCCTTTTCGACGCGGGCCTTGATGAAGTCCGCCGAGGCGGCTTCCGACTTGAACACGATGGTCAGGGTGCGCCCGTCGCGCTCGCGAACGGCGACCACCACCTCGCGCTTGCCGGTCTGGTTCTCGGCTAGGCGACGGTCCTTGCGATCCTCCTTGCGGTTCTCCGGGCGGACGTGACCACCGACATGGCAGCCGTCCACCTCCACGACGGCGCCAGTGCCGCCGACTGTGGCGCCCTCCGTCGCCATCGCCTCGCCGAGCTTGTGGCCCAAGACGAAGGCCGCCTTGTAGGACACGTCGAGATCGCGGCCGAGCTACAAGGCGTTGATGCCCTTCACCGCGTTCACGAAGATCACGATGGCCGACATGTAGTCCCGGATATGGAGCTTGTGGTAGGCGAACAGCGTACCGCTGGTCGGGCTGAAGTCGCGCCGGCAAGCCTTGCGGCCTCGCGGTCCCCGACAGCATCCACGGGCGAGACCAGCCGGGCCCGCAGGCTATCGTGGCTCGACCCTTCACTAGTCGCAGCGCCGGCAGGACTGCCGAACCATGCAGCCGCCGTGGCGAGCACCACGGCGGCGCTCCGGATGCTTAGAGCGGCGAGCGTGAAACCGGAATCGATCTTACGCTCTGGGCTGAGCTGTGATTCACCGTTATCGGAGGTGGATCACTGGATGCCTACCGCCTCTGGGACCGGTGGCATCATCAGCGGATCGGAGTGCGGGGCTTCATGCGTTCGACCTACGATCGCGACGGAATGAATCGCACTGCAGATGCCTCCCATTTGGTTCATCCGCATTCTCGGTGCAGGGTGAGTGCGCCGAAGGGTGAGGATAATTATATGAGGAGAAACGCTTTTTCTCCGAGAGTGCCGTCTTCTCCATGTCCAATTCGCTGCTGTCCCTGCTCCCCGCCGGTCTCGCGGTTGAGCGGGTCGTTGTCCACCCTAATCGCGTCGTCGTCGCAGTTCGCGCTCGCGCCGCCACAGCGTCCTGTCCCTTGTGCCGTGTAAGTGCCGGGTGAATACTGGCCCTTCCGCAAACTCGGTGGAGCTTGATGCGGAGAGCTGCTGGAATGCTCACATAAAGGGCATCAGCTCCCTCTCACCCTGTATCGCTCTTGATCACCGAACCCCTGTTGTCCCTGTTGCCGGACGGGATCGTCGTTGACCGTGTCGAGGTCAATTCCGGGCTCGTCACCGTGCATGCTCGATCGGCTGACCTGACCGCCTGCTGTTCGATGTGCGCCATGCCGTCGGGACGGGTTCACGGCCGCTACATCCGCCGTGTCGCCGACCTTCCCCTGATGGGGCGCATTGTCTCACTGTCCCTCCAGATCCGCCGCTTCTGCTGCCTCCAATCGGACTGCCCGCGCCGGAACTTCGCCGAGCGCCTGTCCGCGGCGGTGCCGGATCGCAAACGGCGCACCGTCCGGCTCGCCGACGTCCAGCGTTCCCTGGCGCTGGGTGCGGGCGGTGAACTGGGCTCCCGCCTGGCGAGCCGGCTCGCCATGCCGGTTAGCGGCGACACCCTGCTGCGTCTGATCCGGGCCGTTCCGGTCGAACCGGCGCTGCCGGCGCGCGTCATCGGCATCGATGACTGGGCCTGGCGCCGTGGCAGGCGCTACGGCGCCATTATCGTCGATCTCGAGCGTGCCAACCGGCCGATCGAGCTGCTGCCCGACCGCAATGCCGAGACCGTCGCCGCCTGGCTGAAGGATCATCCGGGCGTCGAGATCGTCGCCCGCGACCGGGCCGGTGCCTTTGCCGACGGCGTTCGCACCGGCGCTCCGCAGGCGATCCAGGTTGCCGACCGGCTCCACCTGCTGCGCAATCTGGGCGATGCCGTGGGCAACGCTCTCAACCGTCACCATCGGGATATCCGCGCTGCCGCAAAGGCTGCCACAGCTCTGGCGTTACCGGATCCAGTACCCGTGGAACCAGCAAATCCGTCGGTTTCCATCGTCTTACCCAAAACTCCTGACAACGCGTCAGCAGCACAGCCTGGACAAGCAGGCAGCACGGCAGGCTCGTTTCGACGAGGTGGTCGCCCTCGACGCGAAAGGCTGGTCCAGGAGCCGGATCGCCCGCACTCTCGGTCTGGACCGAGGCACGGTACACGACTGGTTGAAAGCCGGACGGCTGCCGAGCTGGCAGCAGCCGTCCGGAGACAGCACGGTCGATGTTCATGGCGACTATCTGCGCCGGCGCTGGGACGAAGGCTGCCACAATGGGGTTCGGCTCTGGCGGGAACTCCGCGAGCGTGGCTTTACCGGCGGAGCGAGCACCGTGCGGGACTGGCTCCGCCGGCTGCGAGCTGCCACACCTCAGTCTGCCGGATCGGCACCGGCGTGGAAGACTCCGAGCGGCCGGCGAGCAGCCTGGCTGGTTGTCGCCGATGCTGACGAGATCGATGAAACGGAGCGGAGGTTCGTCGATGCCCTGATCGCCGGTTCCGCTGAACTCGCCCACCTCATCGATCTGGCCCGGGAGTTCCGCGCAATGATCCGCAAGCAGCAGGAGGAGCGACTGGATGACTGGCTTGTCGCAGCTGAGAAGACGGCCTTTGCCGGATTTGTCGGCGGACTGAGGCGTGACCTGGCCGCGGTTCGGGCCGCCTTGTCGCTGTCGTGGAGTACCGGCCCGGTGGAAGGGCAGATCTGCCACCTGAAGACAATCAAGCGCACCATGTGCGGGCGTGCTGGATTTGACCTGCTGCGCCATCGCGTTCTCGAGGCAGCGTGATGCTGGCGCGATCAAATCCGTCCGTTCAGCTGACCTGTTGCACCGAGTTTGCGGAAGGGCCCACCCGGCACTTACAGGGGCCATTCGACGTGGTGCCGGTCAATGATCAGCGCGTGCTTGTGACGGATTGGGGTGTGTCGGTGGGGATGGGCGTGGGGCTCGGGTCCTTCCCACCCCTCATGGACATGCTGGTGGTGCTCGTCGTGGACATGGAGGTGTTCGTGGCAAAAGCCGGCATGGACGTGCTCGACCTCGACAGGATCTCCCGAGGGCCACAGACCTGTCGCCAGCACGGTCGCCGCAGCGGCCAGAATACCCAGAACCATGAAGGCGGCACTCACGCCGGCATGGGCTCCGCCCCATCCCGCCAGGGGATAGACCACCAGCCAGCAGGCGTGGCTCAGGGCGAATTGCGCCGCGAACATCGCCGGGCGATCCTCGGCATGCGCGGATCGCCGCAGCAGTCGTCCCGAGGGCGTCAGCACGGCGGAGTTGGCTGCACCGAGCACGAACCAGACCGGCAGCAGCAGCGGCAGCGCCGCCGTCAGGCGTGCCGGCAAGCCGCCGGTACCGAGCAGGACGGCCATCACGAGCGTCCCGGCGGCAAGCAGCCAGGATCCTGAGAGCATGACCGCCCGGTCGGTAACCCGCTCGAGCAGGTGCGGCAGTACGAAGGCGACGGTCATCGACCCGGCACCGTAGGCGGCCAGAACGATCGCCACGTCGGCTTCCGAGCCGCCCAGCATGGCCCGCACGATGACGACGGTGTTCACGATGACCATGGCGCCGGCCGCCGCCACCGCGCCGTTGAACGCCAGCAGTCCCCGCAGACGCGGCGTCTTCAGGTAAATCCGAATACCCCGCGTCGTCCGCTCGTAGATCCCGCCATGGTGATCGACAGGCTTGGGGCTGGGTAGTGCCACGGTGCGGACCAGCAGGGCCGAACCCAGGAAGCCGACCACCGTTCCGACGAACAGGTCGTGGTAGCTGACCACCGCCAGCAGGAGTGCCGCGAGCGTGGGGCTGGCAAGACTTTCCAGGTCATAGGCGAGACGCGCCAGGGAAAGCGCCCTGGTGTACTCCGCCTCGTCCGGCAGAACCTCCGGGATGGTCGCCTGGAAGGTCGGCGTGAAGGCCGCGGAGGCCGACTGTAGGACGAAGATCAGGACATAGATCTGCCAGACTTCGGTGACGAACGGCAGCGACAGGGCAATGGCGGCCCGGACCAGGTCCATGGCGACGAGGAGGGCGCGCCGGGGCAACCGGTCAGCGAAGGCGCTGACAACCGGCGCCACGCCGACATAGGCCACCATCTTGATCGCCAGCGCCGTGCCTAGCACGGCGCCCGCATCGGCACCGGCCAGATCGTAGGCCAGTAATCCGAGCGCCACCGTCAGCAGCCCGGTGCCGATCAGCGCGATGACCTGTGCGGCGAACAGGTGACGATATGTGCGATTGGTCAACGGGGAGAGCATAGTGGCCCCTGAACCTGACAATGGTCTACAGGTACCTGGCGATCTGCCTGAACTCATCGAGGGCGGCGCGGTTCTCGCGGGCCAGCGGCCCGGCGGCCTCCTCAAGGCAGTGGCCAAGGTGGTCGTGGATGAACACCGCCTTGGCACCTTTCAGCGCCCTGATCACGGCATGCATCTGCTGGGCAACCTCCAGGCAGCTCCGGCCGCCCTCGATCATGGCGATGGTGGAGGCGAGATGACCGTGCGCCCGCTTCAGGCGGTTGATCACATCAGGATGGCTTGTGTGGGTCATGAAGTCCATGGTATCCCCCTGGAGGGGATATGGCAATTGCTTGGCCAGCCACAGCGGCTTCCAGGCATTGGGTGAGGATGCTGAGCCGACAGCTGCCCGATCCTGATGCCCTGCGGAGTGGTGGAATTTCGAAAGTTTCTGATCAGACCACTACCGACATACACTCTGAATTTCTGCTTACCGGTTTCGGACTTTTTTGCTACCAGAAAATCCACCATGCTGAGATCGGCGATGAAGGCACTCACGGCAGGCATCAGGTTGGTCATCGTGCTGGCGATGGCGCTCGGCGTGCTGCCCGTCTCGAACACCCTTTCCTCGTCGCACGATCCGCTGATACTCCAGCTCTCGGAAGTTGGGCAGCACAGCGCGCTTTCCGGGCTTGCCACGGCCGAACACACCCACTTCGATGAGGAAGAGGTGTCGGATGAGTGGGAGCCGGGACACGATCACCGGCATAACCCGGCCGATCACTCGCACGACTCCCCTGGCCCGGCTCTCGTCCTGTCCATGGTTGTGCATGACCAAGCGCCCGAGTGGCAGCTGTCCTACCAGCTCTTGCCCTATCGAGCCCCAGCCTCCCGGATAGATCGTCCGCCGCGTTCGCTGCTCGTTGCCTGACTGAAAGCCTGCGGGCTCCATCTCATCAACGAACATCGGGCATCATCCATGCATGGATCTTCTCGAGAGGACCGGCCGTGGCCGCTTGATGCGCGGCACAGACCGGGTTTTCTGGCGCTGCTTGGCCTTGCCCTCCTCATGGCATTCGGTGCTGACGCTCACGCCCACGGCGTTGCGGAGGGGGACAAGGGCTACATTCAGGAAATCACGGGAATCCATCTGCTGCCGTTCATGTACCTGGGCGCCAAGCATATGGTGACCGGCTATGACCACCTCCTGTTCCTGTTCGGCGTCATTTTCTTCCTCTACAGGCTCAGCCACATCGGCATCTATGTCAGCCTGTTCGCCATCGGGCACTCGACGACGCTCCTGCTCGGCGTGATCTTCGACACGAACGTCAGCTCGTACCTGATCGACGCTATCATCGGGCTCTCGGTCGTCTACAAGGCGCTCGACAATCTCGGCGCCTACCAGCGCTGGTTCGGGTTCCAGCCGAACACGAAGCTGGCGACCCTCGTCTTCGGGCTTTTCCACGGCTTCGGCCTCGCGACCAAGATTCGCGAGTTCGACATCGCGCCGGACGGCCTGATCCCCAACCTTCTGGCCTTCAACGTCGGCGTCGAGGTCGGCCAACTGCTGGCGCTCGCCGCCATCCTGATCCTGATGGGCTACTGGCGCCGGACCGACAGCTTCTGGCGCCATGCCTACACCGCCAACGTCGCCATGATGACCGCCGGGTTCATGCTGACCGGCTATCAGCTCACCGGCTGGTTCGTCGTCTGACTCAAGGAAGAAATCATGTACAACACCGATATTCCCTCCCGCGCCGAGTTGCCAAGCTCCGCCCAGCTTGTTCGCTCGACCCTGATCGCGGCCACCACCGCGGCGGCCCTGCTGGTCACCACGATCCTGCCCGCCGAGTACGGGGTCGACCCGACCGGCATCGGGCGCGTCCTGGGTCTCACGCAGATGGGCGAGATCAAGGCCCAGCTCGCCGAGGAGGCGGAGCAGGACCGCCTTCTCGATCAGGGCGGGACACCGGCAGCATCCCCGGCCCCTGTCGCGCCCGACCAACGCTCCAGCCTGATGGACATGCTCCTGGCACAAGTCGTCATCGCGCCGGCCTTGGCTGAAACTCTGCCTGCTGCAACCTTGCCCGTGCAGGTGGCCCAGGCTGGCCGCACCGACGAGACCTCGGTCACGCTCGCCCCTGGCGAAGGCGTCGAGGTCAAGATGGAGATGCGCAAAGGAGCGCAGGCCACGTACTCCTGGAAAACCGAGGGCGGCGTGGTCAATCACGACACTCATGGCGAGCCTTACGACGCGCCGAACAAAACGCACAGCTACAGCAAGGGTCGCGGCGTCGCGAGCGACCAGGGCACCCTCCAGGCTGCTTTCGACGGCAATCACGGCTGGTTCTGGCGTAACCGGGGTGACGGGACCGTGACGGTCACCCTCAACACGAGCGGTGACTACGAAAACCTGAAAAGGAAGAAGTGACAGGAACTTGGGCGGCGTGGATCAGGTCCGCGCCGCCGTCCTGAGATGGGAGTAGCTACCGAGACCGTAGCAGGCAGGCGGTTCTTGCCGCCCTAACCGCCGGTGGAAGCTCACCGCTGAGAAAGACCTTATGGGCATGAAGCAGATCATGACCAATCGCCCGATCAGAGAAACGCGCCGTTCGCGGTTGACCGGTCCCTCGGACCGCCGCCAGAGGCTGGCGCCGCACGATCCTCGCCCTCCTGACCAGCCCAGGCGCGCCCAGGGCTGTGGGCGCGCAGCATGACGCTCCCGTTCAATCCTTTCCGGATCGACTGGAATGACTGCACTTTCGGCCAGTGGGAGGCCCTGCTGGCCCGCTGCAAGCGACCGACGCTGCTCCAGACCTGGCAGTACGGCGTCACCATGGCGACGGTCGAGGGTTGGAAGGCGGATTTCGGCATCATCCACTTCGAAGGCAAGCCGGTCGGTCTGGTTCTGGTTCAGACCAGGAAATGGCTGCCTTTCCTCACCGCCTGCCGCATCCACCGCGGTCCCTTGTGGATCTACGATGAGATCCCCGGCGAGATGCTGAAGCTCGTGCTGGGAATGCTCCGGCAGCGTTATCAGTTGCGCCGTGGCCGGCTCCTGATGTTCCACCCCGAACTCCCCGATGATCCCGCCACGCGGCAGCGGATGTCGGCGACCGGGTTTTGGCGGTGGAGCGAGGGTTATGCATCGGTCTGGCCCGACCTGGCCCCGGGCCCCGACGCGCTTCACGCCGGGCTGCATGGAAAGTGGCGCAACCAACTGCGTCAGGCTGAACGGCACAACCTCGTGCTGGAGACGGAGACATCGGCCGGAAAGAGGTTCGACTGGCTGATGGAGCACTACCTCGAGGACAAGGTCGCGAGACGCTACCCGGGTCTATCGCTCGCGTTCCTGCGAGCGATGCACAAGTGCCTCGGCCGACAAGTCGCCCCTGGTCGTGCTACGGGCCCTGCATGGCGGCGAGCCGGTCGCCGGTGTCCTGCTGGTCCGGCATGGGCGGGCGGTGACGTACCAGGTGGGTTGGACGAGCGAGCGGGGACGCGCGGTGCGGGCCCTCCACCGCCATCCATTTCCAGCCTATTTCGACCAAGCTATCGTAAGCCAAAAGCCATTAGCGTTGCTATTTCTCGAACTCCCCAGCGTCCGTCCAATCGCGAAAGCTGCAGTTGGTTTATTCTCGGAGCCTGATCACCAAAGTTGGCCAAGAGCTCATCGTTCGCACGTATGGTCGCATCCGGTTGAGGCAGCCGACAGCTCAAGTAGGCACTTTTCCCTGTAACCAATCGATGATAGGGGATTCGGCGTCAAGCAAGAAGCCGAATATCCCAGGGAGGGAGTATGGCCGAGGTGTTCCGCCGTGGACAAGAATATGCAGAGCAAGGCTATAAAGGCCTAGTGAATAGTTGCTTCATTGTGTCGGGAGACGGCGAGTACATGGAGGTCCATAACCGATATCTCGCGGAGCGAGCAAAACTACTCTACCACCCAAATCCGGAGATGGTAGCTGCCTACCAGATGATACTCGGCCGCAAGCCACGGTATCCCCGCCCCAACTCCAATCTAGCGATGGCGCATGACTTGGCGAACATGCAGTCTTGGTGCGAGGAGGTGGACCTGCACCGACAAGCGACGGCGCCATGCGGAAACAAACTTGATTGGCGTGAGCTTACCTGCGATGACCTATTGGACTATCGCGAAGACATGGAGCAGGGGGCCTGGAGCCAAGATGGAAAGCCGCTTGCGCCTAGCCGCATTAATGCACCAGGCCGGAAAGCGCTCTGAAGTTCTCTGCCTTTCTTCAACTTTTAGCTGTTCAGGCAAGGGTTGGCCGTAACGCCGATTGGGCGGCGCTGCAATGGTGAGAGGTCTTGAGGTTGGCGGGTTGGGCGGAACAGGGGCACTCGGCCCCGGCGTTCAGGTGACGAGTCGGGGAACCCGCTCCAGGAGCAGGCGCAGGACAGTTTGCTCCGGGCAGGCGGTAGGCAGGTGGACGAGGATTTGCCGCCTGGTCTCGACGATCCGGGCCGCCAGTTTGATCAAACGCAGGCGCAACGAGTCGAACTGGGCGACTCGCCAGCGCGACCGGCGCGGCATCAGGGCGCGCATCGACCACAGCAACCAGTAGGCGCCGGCATGCAGAAACAGCCGGAACTGGTTGGCGGTGGCCTTGTGGCAGGAGGTGCGGTCGGCGCACAGATGCGCCTTCCAGCTCTTTATGTGATTTTCCGCCTGGCCGCGGGCGCAATAGAGTTTCTCATAGAGCCACCGCCCCCGGCCGTGGCGCAGGCTGGTGACGATGAAGCGGGTGTCCGGGCCCTGCGGCCCGACTTCAACGCGCGCAATGATCCGCTCGGTCCGGCTCCAGCTTCCGGCGGCGTCGTAGAATTCCTTGAAGCGCCGGACCTTGGCGGTCCCGGGACCGGCGGCGAACCGGGCGGCGGTGCTGGCCTCCAGGTCGAGGATATGCCGCCGCAGCGTGCTGGTTGGCGCCAGGCCGAGCACATAGTCCAGGCGGTTGGCCCGGCACCAGTTCAGAACCTCGGGGCAGCAGTAATGACTGTCGGCGCGCAGCAGGATCTCGACCTGCGGCCAGTTGGCCCGGATCTGCCGCACGATCCGACGCAGGTGCGCCCGGATCTCACTGCCCGTTTTGAAAGTCATGGAGGTGGCAGGCGCTTTCGATTTGGGTGGGCGAGGCGCTGTAGCATCATGCGAATGGCTGCGAGGGTGACCATGGCTTCGGAGACTTCTGGCAATTCTTCATAGTCTTTGGACAGGCGACGCCATCGCCCGAACCAGCCGAATGTTCTTTCAACGATCCATCTGCGAGGGATGACGACGAAGCCAGTTGTCCCGGCGATCCGGCGGACGATGATCAGCGTCAGGCCGAGCAGGAAGCAGGCGAGCAGGACCGGCAACCGATTGTAGATGCTGTCGGCGAAGACGACCTGGAGCCAGCAGTAGAGGTGCTTAATCTTCTTCAGCAGATCCCAAGCGCTGTCGGCGTCCTGGATATCGGCAGCGTGAACGAGGACACCGAGCAGAAAGCCAGAGGTATCGACCCCGATATGGCGCTTGCGGCCCTTGACCTTCTTGGCGGCATCGTAGCCGCGAGAGCCCCTTTTTCCGTGGTTTTGACGGTCTGGGTGTCGATGATGACAGCCGTCGGGCTGGCCTCTCGACCTTCGGTCTCGCGCAGAGTTATGACCAGATAGTGGCGGATGGTTTCCCACACACCACCCTCCAGGAAAGTTCGGAAATAGCCATAGACTGTTTGCCACGGTGGAAAAGCGGGAGGCGGTGGCAGGTGGCGCCACTGACACCCGGTGCGCACGACATAGAACAGGCCATCCAGCATCTGCCGCATATCGGTGGTCCGGGGCCGACCGCCCGGCTTCGGCGGCGGGATGAACGGCTCGATCAGGCGGTACTGATCATCGCTCAAGGCCTGACCGGAACCATAATCCCCAACCAGCGCTCGATCCTCGGGTGTCCACATTGCGGCCTCCAGAATGGGCATCTCCGCCCTTCCAAACAGCTATAGACGTGACCCTTCCCCCGCGCTCAATCGGACTGGCTGCACTTTTAAAACGGGCAATCAGTGCCTTTGGGTCGCCTGGCCGGACGCAGGATGGCGGTGACGAAGCGCCCGTGCTCGTCGAAAACGACGATCGGCTGGAAGCCGTACTCGTCGTAATGGCCATTGAACAGACGCAGTTGCTGCTCGCCGTGAACGGCATCGAAGGTGTCATCAATATCCAGCACGATCCGCTTTGGGACCTGCCGGAACCCGGCGCAGTAGAAATCGACCAGAGCGCGGCCCATGCGCAGCAGGGCGCGGGTATCGGGCAGGTTCTCCAGGCGCGAGATGGTGGACTGCGAGCACAGGCCAGCATCGTCCGGCAGGCGGTCGAGCGCCAGCTTGAACGCCGGATCCCGGCGCAGGCTGTCGGCGTCGTTGCCGTCCTCGTAGCCGGCCGCGATCATAAGCAGGCGGAAGCGGATGATCTCCGCCAGTCCATGAACGATCCGCCCGGGCGTCCGGGGGTCTTCCAGGCACGCCGCAAGCCGGTCGGCAATCCCGAGCCGCTTCTCGATCTCCCGCAGGCCCAGCACGCCGGCATCGGAGGACAGCCGCCCGCCATCGAAGCGGGCGACCACGGGCTTGCCGGCGACAGGTGACAGGCCGGGCAGCGATGGGGTAAGTTCAACTGTGGCGGGCATAGCAATCCGGATCCGGTGGGATGGGTGTCAGCAGCCGAATCCTAAGCTAGATCAGGGCTTTACGCTATGCCTGCCAGCCCTCGTGCATAATTGCGGCTAGTACCATCAACCGCCGCCTGATGAACAATCTTCACTTCCTGAACTTCGGTGCATTCAGAGGATACCGTAAGCGGATCGATGATGATGATGGTGGTGACAATGAATTATGGGACCGCAAGGGGCAACGCCCCGGCAGATCTGGAGTGCAGTCAAAGCATACGCTAGATCTGACGCGTCGAGTCGATCCTGTACACCTGACGCCACCAAGCCGCCAAGAGATCTACGTCTTTATCGAAAAAACGAAGGATCCAGCCCAGAAGCTGGCCAAGAAGCTTATTTTCCAGTGCGGCCTTCGGGTGCACGAGGTGGCCGAATTACCTGCCGACGCCATTCCAACACTGAACACGGTTCGAGCCCATCATGGTCGGACCAATGTCCGGGCGGAATTTCCCGTGATTGGCAAGGGAAACCGCAAGCGGCTTGCGTCCATTCCGGCCGAACTCGTTGCTGAGGTCGACGAATGGCGGCGCGAACTTCGGATCCTTCGCCTCGGCCGCTACTGCAAGGTCCACGGCATCCGCCGGAACGATCCGGACGCTCCACAGACGCTGCTTCTGAACATGGACGACGGCTCATCCTTGTCAATCAATGCTATACGTAAGTTGTGGCGGCAAGAAAGGACGATCCCAGGTCTCTCTCCCCATGTCGGACGGCATTGTGCTGCCGTGTATTGGCTGCTGGATCGGCTTGAGGAGGAAGCCCGACGCATGAAGCTTGCGGTCGACCGCCTACCGGCGGGCTTCATCAACGATGCGCTGAGTTCCCACCTGTTGGTCCTCAAGGAACGTCTCGGCCACGCTCGTCTCGAGAGCACTGAACGCTACTTGGTGATGCTCCGAAAGTTACTCGATTTGGATGAGCCAGCAATCCTTTATAACGAGATGCTTGACAGGGAAGAAGTCGATGGCTGACCCAACCAAGAGGCGCCTTGGCAGAGGAGGACGTTCAGATCATACCGAAAACGTAGTAGTCGTCGCTTTACCAAGGAGGAGTGCTGCTGATAAGGAGCGGGAAGGACGGATCGCCGCAGCGAAAGCCCGGAGGCGACTAACCAAAGAATCCGAAAAGCAGCTCGTGTGGTGGGTTCAACCGCCGCCGCGCCGTGGTCGACCCGCGCGACCGCTGAAAGTTGATCTAACACGTTACCGGGATGGCGCATCAGAGGTCCAATGTGGCCGCAGTTTCAAAGGGAGGCCGGCGCTAATATTGAACCTTCAGCCTGCGATCGCAGACTTAACTCGTGGGAAATCTGCTAGTAGTATCAAAGAGATCAAATCCACGCTGTCATACTTGTTTCAGCTTATTGATAGATTAGAAGAACTTGGTATAGGACCGGTCGAGGAGGTAAAAGATCTTGGTGACGGTTTTTGTGCACTGTTGATTGAGCATATGCTCAAGGATCGAAAAATCGATGAATCAACCAAGTTCAACCTTTATGGAGTTTTGAAGCGTTTGTGCTCTACTGCGGCCTTCCTTGAAGGAAAGGAGATCCACTGGCCCCCGAACCCTTGGAAGCAGAAAAGCCGTGATAATGACGATGGATACGATGACCGCACGATAGCTCGGCTTCTGAGCGCGGCGAAACTAGAAGCTTACGCGGTTCAGAGAAGGTTGAAGGAGGGAAAGGCGCTACTCGCTAAAGGGCGTGATCCAAGGGCCTCCTCCGGAGGGGGCATGGAGGCCTGGCAGATAAGTGCTAATCGCGCATGGTTCGTTTGGGAGGTCCTAGGCTGCTCTTTGCTTTCGAGTACTGAGCTGAAATCGAGATTTCCCGGCGCTACCATGCTGGGCGCGTACAAGGGGCCTGATCATCGACCAGCGTCGGCCGGTACGGGGTTTTATTCTTATGGAATCGCAGCGCACTACCGTTGGTTCCTGCCTGTTCTGGAGGACTTAGTTCCCTTCTTGATGATCGTGGCCATACGGACTGGTTGGAACCTCCAAGTCATTCTTGATCTCGATCCGACCGACTGGTGGTCGCCGCACCCGACCAGAAAGGATGCGGTAGTCATTCATTCCAGTAAGGAGAGAGCTGGAGGCGAGATACAAAAGGCATTCAGTTTCCGGGACAAGTCCACCTTTCCCTTCGCTATTATCTCCTACGTCATAGATATGACGGAGCCCTTGCGGCGGCATGCCAGTGAAGAGGCCGCGAGACTCCGAGCCGAAATTTCGCAAAACCCTGAAAACAAGGACCTGCTGCTCAGGTTGGCTAAACTGGAGGATCTGGAAAGGCGTGTTTGGTTAGGGATGGGACGGAGGAACAGAGGCCTCGCTCCAGTTCACGGCCTGCATGATCATAACCATGAACTTTACCACGTAGCGTCAGCTATCATCGAGAAGCATAACGTGCGAAACGTAAAGGGTAAGCTTGTTCGATTCGCAACCCGAAACGTCCGCGACACTTGGGTGCTCTTTGCCTACAATGTGTCTGGGTATAATTTGATCGTTGCTCAGCTCGCAGCCGGCCACAAGCGGTTGGGAACCATTCTCCGCTACCTCAACAGGAGGAGAGTCAAACGGCGCACTAGCGAAGCGATGTGGGAACTGGATCGACATCTTTTCGCTGAAATACGCGTTGGGAGGCTTGATGTCCGTATTCTGCGGGTTCTAGTTGAAAAAGGCGGCATCTCGGAGGAGGAGGCAAAAAACCTCCTTTCCGGAAAAACTTTGACCCCAACGGGAGCTTTCTGCTCCGACCCGCACCAACCGCCGCCGGAAAAGGACCCTGATCATCGTCCGGGCGCCCCCTGCGGTACGCTCGACTGTGCCGATTGCTTCAGGGCGTACTTCTTCCGAGACAGCCTCGCACCTCTAGCGCAACAGATCATTGGTCTTAAGACACTCCGCAATTCGATGCCGCTCATCGATTGGTTTGAGAGTGATTTCCCAGACGACCTCGAGTTCCTCGAGATGGTTACGGGGCGATATCCGCAAAAAGAAGTCGACATAGCCTTCGAGAAAGCGTCGTTACATAAGGTTCCCCTGTTGCATTTCCGGCCCAGCAGGAGACGGAATTAATGACGGGCACAGCTCAGGTTTCCCAGTTCGAATCACATCTAAAATATCGCCTAAAGCTCTTGGAACTTTCCCCCTCGATCTCAGAGGAAGATCTTTCCCTGGTATGGGTAACTCCACTGTCCAGGTACGGTGATCCGCTCTGGATTTTTCCAAGCGAATGGTTTGCCGGTGATCCCGTTGCGATAGGACATCGGAGCTTAAACTTTGATGTTATCATGCCGGATGGGTTGGCCCTGACTAGCGTCGACCACCGCAAGCTGCTTTCCTCGATCAAACGTGCGCTCTACTCATTCTGGAGGCATCCCAATAAGCATTCGATCGATCCTTCGACCCTCAGGGCTTACTGCAATTATATACGCGCGATGGCTCGCTGGATCATAGCTCATCGATATCAAGCAGGGGTCCGCAGCTTCGCGGATCTGAATCTAGATGACATAGTTGAAATGATGGGAGCTATCACGAACGGCAAAAAAGAAGCAACATTCAAGTCATATGGAACCTTGCTGCGTAAAATCAATGTACAAGGTCGCCGAGGACTTCTGTGTGACTACTTTACATCTCTTCCGGATGCCGACACTTGGATGTCTAAAGCCAATACTGCTCTTGAAGACACCTCAATCAATCAGAATCTGGAAAGCCAAGAAGCTTCAGAAGTCTACTTGCCATATTCAGATGAATTTATAGCGGCGGCAGGCCGAATATGGATATTCTACATAGAAGAACTTGGAGATGCTCTTATAAATTGTGCGAAGCAGGCACTTGAGGCACGGAAAATTAGTGAGAGGGCTGCTGCGATATCTGTAGCTAACTTCAATTGGAAAGGCAAGGACGGGAAGCCCATCAAGACACTACCCTTTGAGGTGCGTCTCAGCGGCGACTTCGGGTCTGAACCAGCAGAGGAGCCAATCGAGTCTGAACCAGAAGAGGAGCTGATAGCATCTTGGCCGCCTCAAAATTTTGGAACTCTGTTGATGTACCTCACTTTCCTCCAGACGTCCTGCTACAGTCTTATCGCCCTTCCTACTGGCGGACGATGGTCCGAAATAAAGACACTGGAAGAACGGTGTGTCCAACCTGTCACAAATGAAAATGGTCAGACGGAATACCGGCTCAATGGGCGCACCTTTAAGCTGGAGGCAGACTTCGCCGGCGCTGAACGCGACTGGCCGGTACCACCTGAAGTCTACCAGGCGACTCGCATTCAGGAGCGACTATGGCGCCTGTTCCGGGCACCAGAATCGAAATATCTGTTTGTTAGCATACGTAAATCTCGAGGGCGTCAGCTGGAGGACATGAACCTCTACCTGCGGAGCTTTGCGTCTCGCCACGGCCTCGACGACCTCTTAAGTGACCGGTACCCACACACCCACCGCTTCCGTAAGACCATAGCACGTCTGGTGGTACTAACACTGACAGGCGCACCGAAAATTCTGCAGGAGCTTTTCGGACACTCGTCGATAACGATGACACTGCATTATATTCTGTCTTGTCCGGCTATTCGTGCCGAGATCGAGAACATGCTGCAGGAAACGCAGTGGGAGCGGGCGGAGAAAATCGTTACAGAAATTGGTCAAGCTGGTGGCAAGGCCGCCGTTCCGCTGCAACAGGCATGGGCGGACTTCATGAGGGAGCGTGTTCGCACTGAGGTTGATATGCGTCGAGCGATGAACGAGTTCATTGAGGAAATGCTCTTGGGAGGCGCGGAACTCAAGCTCATCTTCCCCGGTGTGGTTTGTACAAAACCCCTCGCAATGAGTGGCCCATGCATCCGCGGACATGGAAATCCGAACCCCTCACGGTGCCAAGTCACTTGCGAACACCAGATCCAGCTACCCGAACGCCGACCGTCGGTTCGCGAACTTATCCTATATATCCTTGATCAGCTTCGAAGCGAAGACGTTTGCGGGAATGTGCTTCTCACTAGGTGGTATCAGCGGCAACTGCTGGATCAGCTGGGAATTTTCGAAGACATCGGCCGTGAGTTTGCGGGCGTACAGGAAGTGATTGTAGCCCGGATAGTGGAGGGGGAGGAGGGCTGATGGTCGAAGGAGCTGGATCAAACGTGTTGCTTAAGGCGAATGAGAGAGCGCATAAGGAGGTACTTGAGAGACTTGCACGTGCGATGGACTCTATACGTGCGGATGTGGCAACGCGGACGAAAGCCGATGGCAGTCCGGCACGCATTAGTGCGGCGGAGATTTGCAGGCGCGCGGGCGTGCATGTGAAGACATTGAACAATAGGAATCATCGCGAAACGACGAGGAGGATGGTCCGCCAGTTCCTCAAGGAGGTGAACTCCACCACCGGCTCGAGCAAACGGTTACCTAAACGACGAGTGGACGAGAAGAACACGATCATCGCAGATTGGAAGGCTTCTTATAGTAGAATGGCGTACCATTATGATCTCTGTGTGCTTGAGAGAGACAAGCTCGCAAGGCGCATAATCGAACTTGAGGAGCAGAACGAAAAACTCACCAGTAGGAATAGGGAGCTTGAAGACCGCCTAGGAAACGTGTTGACCCTCCATAGACCAAATAAGAGAAGTTAAGCGCGTTATCCAGATTGGCCTGAAGGCTGTTACACATCTTGCCAGCGGAGGGTATGATGGTTAAACGGCATGAGGCAGTCTCGATAAAGGCAGAGTGCGACATTCAAGATGAAGTTGGTTTTGGCGAGACTGCCAGGATTTCCTAGTGGCAGTGGCGAATTATATATGTGTGAAGGCCGGTACTCGATTTGTCGGACATTGTCGGATCTCATGGTTTCAGGAGGTTGGCTTGGCGGTGGGCAGTGCCGTCAAGCCCTGCGCCTTCGGCGCACCGCTGGCGCGGCTCCGGGGCTTGACCGCACCGCCGTGCTAAGCAGTTGGGCATCCATGTAGTGAAGGCCGGAAGGTGCCGTCCGGCCGACCACTGGTTCAGACCAGTTCCGCCAACGTCTGTAATATCAAGTCCTGGTCTTTACACGATCCACTGATTGACGCTCTTCCTATCCAGATTGTCGGGCCATACCTCAATAGCGCCGGAACTCGGCAATCGTTACCTACTTACCGGATGCATCACTGAATGTCAGTTCCCCCGACTGGCTATCAAGGATCCTGAAAATTTCTGCAAAAGTCGGATAACCGTAATGCAAGATCAGCTGCATATCGTGCCGGTCCGAAGTCGCCTGCTCCTGAGGCGGCAAAGCATTGATATGTTGGATAGCTGTATGCAAAGCCTTTGCCGTAACCCATTGCCCCCGCGGCCCCCCAACTAGAGCGGTGAAATCCTCATAGGTACCATCGAACTTATCATCACTCTTTACAGTTGTACGACGGGCTTTCGGCGCCCTGCGCTTGACGATTCTGTCGTTTTCCAGCAAGCCCATGATCTACTCCTATTTTGTTCACTAGAATGGCTGAACCCACCATCTTCGATCTTACCGACACACTCAAGCCAGAAAAAATTTCGAATAAAGAATATAAGCCCTTGACAATGACGGCGGCAAAAATACTCCGGCGTTGATGGGCTGCTGATTAACCGGCCAATGGCGGAACTATGTTGGGATAAGATGGGTCAAACGACCGACGCCTATGTCTGGGCCAATCATGGCAAGACGTTCACTGCGGTCCGGGTGCATTGTGACCAGAATTATTGACCTTACCCCACCAGACCGGTTCTTCCGCACTCATATGAGGAGATGCCGGTCAAGGGTGGAAAACCAAGGTCTTGTCGCTTTGTTCGACCGGCACGACCGTCCCTTCGTCCCGACCTGCCCGAATACCGAGCATCGCGCGCAGCGGAAGGCAAGGCTGGCCCGCCAGGACCACCGCCGTCAGGCGGCTTGGGCTTGCCGGAGCGAGCACAATGCTATCCTGCCCGAGGTCGAGAGCTGCGACCACGACGACCGTGCCGAAAGCAGACCTCCCATTCTGCGCGGCGGAAAAGGCGCCGCGACAACTCATATCCGGTCGGCCGCCGTGGCGGCCAGACCCAGCTTCCCTGTGCGTCGGCTCGAGGCTTGGGGGGAGGCCCGGAAGAGCGGGACCCATCTTTTTTTTTGCGGTAACGTCCAGCGGAGTGGTGGAAATTGGCCCCTGAAGGGTTGAGGCGGTCCCAGGTGGAGCTCGCAGAGCGGAACCTGGGACCGCCTCAACCCTCCGCCCTTCGGGCCGCAACAACGCGGAGGTGGCCATCACGCTCTTGTACCTGGAGCAAAAGGCCGGGCAGGCATGAGGCGTGCTGGGGTTGGTTGTGATCGGCCCTGGCGCCATCTTTCCTGATGTGTCCGCCCCTGAGAAACTTTCACTTTCCGGCCTGTCGCGCGGCGACCTTGAAGCCCTGACCGAACGCCTGCTGGCAGAGAATGCCGCGCTGAAGCAGGCGATTGCGGACTTGCGAGCGGAGATCGCCACACTCAAGGGCGTGAAGGGTCGGCCGGTGATCCGGCCGAGCGGCATGGAGCGGAAGACCGAGCCTAAGCCGGAGGGCACCGACAGTCGGCGCGGGAGGAAGCGCCGTAAGACCGAGCGGCTGGTCATCCACGAGGACCGGATCATCAGGGCTGACGTGCCGACCGGCTCGCGCTTCAAAGGTTACGAGGACTTCGTCGTCCAGGATCTCGAGCTGCGCCCGCACGTCGTTCGCATCCGCCGTGAACGCTGGCAAACGCCGGACGGTAGGACGGTGACAGCGCCGATGCCGGCCGGGATCACTGGCCACTTTGGGCCGGAACTGCGCCGTTTCGTGCTGCTGCAATATCATCAGGGCCAGGTAACGATGCCGCGGCTGGTCACCCAGCTTCGGGCATTTGGCATCGACATTTCCAAGCGTCAGGTGGTCCGCCTGCTGAACACGGACAACGGCGCCTTCCTGGACGAAGCCCGCGCGGTGCTGCGGGCCGGACTGGAAACTGCCCCCTGGATCAGCGTCGATGACACAGGTGCCAGCTTCTACGACCCGGTGGTCAACCGCTCCTATCATGAGCTGGCGCGCCATTACGGCACCGGCGTTGTTCCGACGCGGGTCCGTCGCCCAAGAGACAAGGCCAGCGCCGAAAAGGGCGTGCAGGTTGTCGAGACCAGGGTGCTGGCGGCGCTGCGCAACCGCGTGTTCTTCACGCTGGACGAGGCCAACGCGGCGATCCGGGAGCTGGTCGCCGCCGTCAACGCGCGGCCGTTGACGACCGACAGGACGCTGACCCGGCGCAGGCTGTTCGAGGAGCGCGAGAAGCCGCTGCTGAAACCGCTTCCGGCCGAGCCCTTCGTGATCGGCCGCTGGTCCCGTTACAAGCTGGCACCCGACTATCACGTCAGCATCGAGGGCGTGGCCTACTCAGCGCCCTACCGGCTGATCGGCAAGCACGTCGATGTGTTCTGCACGGTCAGCCTGGTCAGCATCTTCCACAAGGGCGAGCGGGTCGCTGCCCATGCCCGGCAGGGTGCCGAACCAGGGCGGGCGACGGTGACGCTCGACGAGCACCGGCCGCCCAATCACCGCGCCGCGGCGCTCCTGACTCCGGAGGCGGTCCGGGCCGAGGCTGCCGGCCTCGGCGGCGCGCTCGGGCTGCTGGCCGACAGGATCTTCGCCGATGCCGATCATCCCGACCAGGCCGCGCGTCAGGTCGCCGGCCTGCTGCGCCTGGGTCAGCTGCACGGCACCGTGGCTCTGCAGGCCGCCGCGACGGCGGCGCTGAGCGCCAACGTGCGCTCCTGCCGCTTCGTCCAGCAGCTGCTGGCCAAGGGCCAGGTCCAAGCTCTGGAGGATCCCGCCGGCGGGATCGGTCCCCATGCCAACCTGCGCGGCCCGGCCTACTACTACTGACGTCCCGGAGAGAAACCATGCATCACGCCAACCTGGAAAAGCTCAAGTCCCTGCGCCTGTTCGGCATGGTCCGAGCGCTGCAGGAGTTGATGGGGCTGGACGACCGCGGCCGGCTCGACTTCGATGATCAGCTCGCCCTGCTGATCGAGCGCGAGACGGCTGACCGGGCCAACACCGCTCTGGAGATGCGGCTCAAGCGCGCCCGCCTGCGACAGGCGGCCTGCTTCGAGAACCTGGACCTGAAGGCGAGCCGCGGCCTGGACAAGGCGCTGATCCGCGATCTGTTCACCTGCCGCTGGATATGCCAGCACCGTCACCTGATGCTGACCGGGGCGACCGGCACGGGCAAGACCTGGATCGCGTGTGCCCTGGGTAATCAGGCGGCGCGGGAAGGCTTCAGCGTGCTCTACACCCGGCTGTCGCGCCTGCTGGACGATATCGCGACGGCGCGCCTGGGCTCGGGAGCCGGGGCTCTGATGCGGCGGCTTGCCAGGGTCGATCTCCTGATCCTCGACGACTGGATGATGAGTGAGCTGACCGCGCCCCAGCGCCGGGACCTGATGGAGATCGTCGATGACCGCCATGACCGCGGCTCGATCATCCTGGCCTCCCAAATCCCCCTGAGCAGCTGGCATTGGGCGATCGGGGATTCCACTTATTCCGAAGCGATACTGGACCGCATTGTTCACGCCGCCTACCGGGTTGAACTTCAGGGCGACTCCCTGCGCAAACCCGCTCGCGGTGGCACCGCTCCTTCCGGCAGCGCCATCGATCAACCCGCTTCCCACCTCGAGAAAACAACCGTAAAGTGAACTTACGTCAGACGCCCACGGCGGGCCCCGCCCCATAGGGCGGGGCCCGCCGTCGCCCTCGCGAAGTGCCTGCCATGGTTGAAGCGCAGGTGGCCGGATTGATGAAAATGCCGGTCGGATTCGTGAACATATGCAGTCCCAGGCCTATCGTTGGACGATCCAACCACCGCTCGACTTCTACCTGAGATCCAAGAACATCCGTCGCTTTAACGAGGTGAAGGCATCTGCTGCGACTCCAATGCTCTTGCAATTTATTCATGATATATCTGCTGGGAGCTTTGACCAAGGCACTGCAGGTGCTGGACCTAGAAAGATCTCCCCCGTCGTCGCCAGGACGCTGCTCGATCGCCTGTTCCACATGCTATCACCGCCCAGATCGAGCGCGCCAGCTACAGGCTCCGCCACTACAGCGGTTTGCGTTAAATCTGGATCGCTTCGAAGCGTGGTATCGGCTGACGATGCGGGAGACACGGGTATAGGCGGTTCAAATTTAGCGCACGACGCTGTAATCCCGGAGAACTTCTGCGTCAGCCCGCCCCACAGCCAAACGGAGCACCGCTGTTACGCTGCTGGCGAAGTGCCACGACTTCAACTCGATGTTGGATGGCTAATTTTCTTTCAAAAGTTGTTAATCTAGCAGATCCAACCGCTCTTGCAGGCGACAGTATCTTATACAAAGTTGATCAAGGCCGCAGTTTCGTGATCAACATCGCGACAATCAGGCAAATGAGAACTACGCAAAGAACGGTAACGCTGTAGCCATCTAAGCGACCCGTTGCCAGTGATAGCGACCCCTCGGCTCCAGGAAAGCCGAGACCCTGCAAAATTGGGCCGAAAAGAAGGTTCAACTCAAATTGCCAACTGAGCACAGCCCAGACAGTCATGCCAGCCGTCACGATAAACGCGCGAGTCAATGCGGCCGCAGGATCTTGAAGGCGAATAAAGAAGTATGATACAACTGAAACGAGACCGCTCACCGCAATTTGCCAACGAAGCGAGATGCCCGCGAAAGCTAACATACTCAACCCGAAAAGCATCACCGAAGCAATGAGCGCGGCACGATCCCATGGAACAGGGCCATTTGTGGCAGGCATCTGCCGTAGATCTGATGGCACCTTCCACAGCCACGCAGCAATTCGCCTCCACCCCTGCTTTTTTGGCGGAGGTGGAGGCGGATCTTCTAGCCGATAGCGACTAAGCTTAGCCACAGCGCTCTAAATCACACGTCCGATCTTATCAAGGCATATCATCTTTCTCTCCTTCTCTCGGTATGTCCAACCGCAGGGAGCCATCCCGCTTGCGGCGCGCGAAGTCGCGCAACTCACTCAAGACCTCTGAAAACATAGCAAAACTCTGCGCGAAGGCAAGATCTTTGTCGTTCTGCGCGTCATCAACGATCTCATCTATGTCGGCGGCGGTGAGGAGTGTCAGGGCTGCCAAGCGCAATGCTCCAATGGCCACCAACAATTCCTCTGAGTGCTTCTCGATGCTAGCGGCACAGATCGCATTATAGTAAGCTGGAGCCCAATCGCGCCGGTGTTCAGTCGCAAGGCGAAAATAGTGCCGAGCGTTATCAAAAGAGTGCATCTGCATGTAGGAGCACCCAAGGTTCGAATATATAGTACACAGAAAATTATCTAAAGCTAACTGCTCGTAGTTACTAAGATGTCTTTGTGAAAGACTTATACGCTCTCTGATCGCTTCATCTGATACCTTAATTGCCTCAACGAACCGTCCTGTTTTATGGTAGCATACTCCAAGGTCAGCTAACACATAAGGCCGTGTTCGCTCAGGCACATTCTGCCAATCTGTGCGATCCTCAACGCGGTCGCGCAAACGATCCAAGGCTTCGTTCCATTTTTCCGCGTCGAGAAACGTGCGCACTTTTGAGAACCAAAGTGGTATTTCTTTTTCTTCAAGGCCGTTAATTGTCCTGACTTTGGTTATCCGCTGGCGCATTTCGGCATCAGCTCTACGCTGTTCGTCTTGATGCGAGCGCTCTGCAGGCGTTAACAGCGCATCCCTCTTAGCAAGATCAATTAACTCAATCATCCGTTGTGCAGTATCGCCTTGTGGAACGTTCGTTCCATTGCGCAAACGCTGAACCTGTCGGACATCGCGACCCAAAAGCTTTGCAATCCGAGTGTCATCAACCCCTTCGACCAGAAAGAAGAAATGCAGGGCAATTTTTTTGCGACTTTCTGTATTGTCCATTTGCCCTCCCTGCCAAGACGATGCACATTAGTTCTTGTCCAATAACAACCTAACCTCAGACAAACATTTTGTCAAGGCCCCCACCGTAACATCGACTCTGTAGGTCGTGAACGAGTTCAGTTAGCTGCTGGCGCGCTGGGCAAGGTGGGGGAATCTTGACGCTTGCAGAACATGTCGATGAAATGTGCAGGCCAGCCGACGCTGACTTCCGATCTGTCGAGAACACAGCCCTCCTGTCACGCCTCGGCCAATGCATCGCACTAGCTGCTGACAGCAATGCTCCGCATGTGATCCTGGTCAGGCTACGTGAGAGGATGTCGCCGGATCTGCGGAACTGTGGTGAATAGCTTTGGGCAGAGGCGTGTGAGTACCGCTACATCGGAGAGGGTGGCCATCCTAGCTACCTTCCATCAGTCGCCCGAGCTTCCTGACCATCGAGCCGACCCACCGAGAGCGGCGACCAACACGTCACGGTTGAATGTCTATAGGATTTTGGTACTGATGCCAACCCCCGCCTTTTCTGGGAAAGCCCTACTGACATGCTGCTGGCCTTTAGCTGTAGGAAAGCCAGCTATATGCTGAAAGGATTATCGAAAATCCATCTTACATTGTGAGAAGCGTACTGCTCCCTTTGCCCAAATAAGCGCCCTTTCCTGTTAAGGAGGTGCTACTTTCGCCTCTTCGACGTTCGTCCGGACTGAGGTGGCTCCGTTTATCTGGACAGCTTTTTCAGCGGATAAGTGGAGCGCCTGCCGGGTTCAGGCTGCCGCGATCTGCGGAAGCGGGGTAAAGTAGGCCTGATCAGGTGTTTGCCGGTCAAGGCTCGAATGAGGTCTGCGGGAGTTGTACAACGAAGAAACACAACGCCCATGGGACCGAGGTATGGGAAGTTCTTTATCCGTGGCATCCCTGGTTTGGCCGCGAGGTGCATGTTCACGAAGTCGTCAAGCGCGGCAACATGCCTGTGTTCTGGTGCAGTACGACGGCAGACCGGAAGGGACAATGTTTGGCGGTGCCATCGTGGATGTTCGATCGCGCTGCATGCCTTCATCTTCACCCTGCCCAGGCACCACAGGTCGATCTGGCGGCACTGGATAATCTCAAAACACTGCTGTCGGATATCATCGGTCGAGTACCGTCGGCCGGTTCAGTGATAGGAGCAAGGCATCCCTCCCACCAGAGCCGAGGAGATGCCGATGCCACGCACGAACCTGCCGCTCCCAACCAGACAACTCAGCCTGTTTCCTCGGTCCTGCCCAGGACCCGATCGGACCAGCCTGCCCAGGGAGGCGCTCGACACGGCGGCGCGTCTGATGGCGCGGATGCTCCTGACGGCGACGGCGGGCAACGCGGTCGGCGGGCGAATGGGAGGACAAGCTGATGAGTGACAAGATCCAGCCGCATCACCTTGAGCGCAAGGCGGTGCTTTATGTCCGTCAATCTTCACCTCACCAGGTTGCTCACAACCGCGAGAGCCGCGCGCTGCAGTACGCCATGAAGGATCGGTTGCGTGCCCTGGGATGGTCGGAAGTCGAGATTGTCGATGAGGATCTTGGGCGCTCCGCGGCCGGAATGGTGGCGCGGACCGGCTTCGAACGGATGGTGGCCGACGTCTGCCTTGGCAAAGTCGGAGCGGTGGCGGCGCTCGAGGTGTCGCGCTTCGCCCGCAACAGTCGGGACTGGCAACGACTGATCGAGATGTGCCGTGTTGTCGACACCCTGCTCGTCGATCAGGAGACCATCTACGCGCCGCGCCAGGGCAATGACCGGCTCCTGCTGGGTTTGAAGGGCAGCCTGAACGAGTACGAACTCGACCTCCTGCGTCAGCGCTCCCTGGCCGCACGCCACGAGATGGCGCGCCGCGGCGAGTTGGTCGTGATGGTCCCGATCGGATACATCAAGGCCGATGGCCACCGCCTGGAAAAGGATCCCGACCACCGCATCCGGGAAGCCATCGCCCTGGTCTTTTCAAAGTTCGCCAAACTCGGCAGCGTCCGTCAGGCCCTGCTGTGGTTCCTCGAGCACAACCTTGATCTCCCGCCCCGGCGTTCGGGTGCCGATGTCATCTGGAAGCGTCCCTGTTATGGAACGCTTTACCGGATCCTGACGAACCCGGTTTATGGTGGCGCCTATGCCTATGGCAGGACAGGGACCGTGGCGCTTCACGACGGACCGACCCCACGGCGCGGTACCCGGCGTAAAGCACGGGAGGACTGGTTGGCGCTGTATCCCGGCGCGCACGAAGGTTATGTCGATTGGGAGCGATCCGAGGCGATCCGGGCGATGATCAAGGACAACACTCAGGGCGGTGAAGCCTGTGGCGCAGCCAAGCGCGGCGATGCCCTGCTCGCCGGTATTCTGCGCTGCCGACGGTGTGGCCGTAAACTGACCGTCCGCTATACCGGCAACGATCATGACATCCTGCGCTATGCCTGCAACCGCGGCTGGATGGACAGTGGCGAACCACGCTGCATCGCCTTCGGTGGATTGCCGGTGGATGCCGCCATCGGGGAACAGGTGCTGCAAGCCATCGGCCTGGAGGCCGTGGAAGTGGCCCTGCGGATGGAGCGCCAGGAAGCTCAACGACGCGACGATGTCCGCGAGGCTCTCGAGCGCGACCTGACGGCCGCCCGATATGCCGCCGACCGAGCTTTCCGGCAATACGATGCCGCGGATCCGTTGAACCGGCAGGTCACGGCAGAGTTGGAAGTGCGCTGGAACCGCACCCTTGAGCGCGTTGTCGCCGTCGAGAACCGGATCGCGGCGCATCTTCAGACCGTGCCCCAACGCCCGTCGGTGACATCCGATGAGTTCGCGACGCTGGCTGACGACCTGAAGACCGTGTGGCAGGACCCGTCTGCCGACGCGAGGCTGAAGAAACGGATCGTGCGGACCCTGGTTGAGGAGGTTGTCGTCGATGTCGACGATGACGCTGCCGAAATCGTCCTCGTGGTCCATTGGGCCGGAGGCGTCCACACTGAACTGCGTCTGCCGCGACGTCGCCGTGGCCAGTGTACCGGGACCTCCATCGAGATCGTCGAGGCCGTGCGCGTGCTGGTCCGGATTGCCGGCGACGACCTGATCGCCGGTCTGCTCAATCGAAACGGCCTCGTCACGGGTCGTGGCAACCGCTGGACGCGGGAGCGCGTGACCGCGCTCAGGTCACATAACAGGATCCCGGTTCACCGCCCGGAGGTTGCCAGCGCGGACGGATGGATGAACCTGACCAAAGCCGCGGCGTTCCTCGGCATCAGCACCAAAACACTGCGCCTGGCCGCCGAGGGAGGCGAGATCGAGGCCGAGCATCCCCTCGCCGATGGACCATGGCTGTTCCGCAGAGTCATACTTGAGGGGAAAACCGGACAGCGGATTACAGATCAGGCCCGCCAGCGCCACAGGCACCCCGCGGGACCATCGGACGAGCAGCAAATGCTATTCTGATCAATGGCATAGCCGGGTGGGGTAGTATGAAACAGCATTGTAAAAGCCGAAGTAACTGGCGAGTGATTTCCGCGCCTCAGCTACTGTATCGTAGGCCTTGAGGTATATTTCCTTGTACTTGACGGAGCGCCAGAGCCGCTCCACGAACACGTTGTCGCGCCATGCGCCCCTGCCGTCCATGCTGATGGCGATGGCGTTGTCGGTCAGCAAGCCGGTGAACGCCGTGCTGGTAAACTGGGTGCCCTGATCGGTGTTGAAGATTTCCGGTTTGCCATGGCGGGCCAAGGCTTCCTCGACCGCCTCGACGCAGAACTCGGCCTCCATCGTGATCGACAACCGCCAGGACAGGACGCCTGCTGAACCAGTCGATCACGGCGGCGAGGTAGACGAAGCCACGCGCCATGGGAACGTAGGTCAGGTCCATGGCCCAGACCTGGTTGGGACGGGTGATCGGCAGATTGCGCAGGAGATACGGATAGATCCTGTGTCCCGGCGCCGGTTTCGAGGTGTTGGGCTTGCGATAGAGGGCCTGGATGCCCATCCGCTTCAACAGTGTCGCGACATGCCGGCGGCCGGTCCGAAAGCCCTCGGCGACCAGCAGGTCGCGCAGCATGCGGCTGCCCGCGAACGGGAAGTCGAGATGCAGTTCGTCCATCCGGCGCATCAAGGCGAGATCGGCGGCCGAGGCTGGCCTTGGCAGGTAGTAAACGCTGCCCCGGCTGACCTTGAGCACCTTGGCCTGCCGCGTGATCGGCAGATCATGGGAGCGGTCGATCATCGCTTTGCGCTCAGCAAACCCGCTTTGCCGAGCGCGCCGGCCAAAAAATCGTTCTCCAGCGTCAGCTCTCCGATCTTGGCATGCAGCACCGTCAGATCGACCGCTGGACGCTGACTGTCGCCGCGGCTGTCCGATCCAAACACTCCGGCCGCCCCATCGAGCAACTGCGCCTTCCACTGGGTGATCTGGTTGGGATGAATGTCGAACTGCTGAGCCAGCTCGGCCAGCGTCTTCTCGCCCTTGACGGCAGCCAAAGCCACCTTCGCCTTGAAAGCAGGTGTGTGGTTCCGGCGTGGTCTTCTCGTCATGATCTCTCCTGTGCGGCATACATACTGGCCGCTTTCAGGCAGAAACTCCACTTATCCCGCTGTCCAGATTTCCTGAACCAGCTCTTTCAAGGCAGCGGCGGTTACCCGGTTGGATGAAGCCGGTGGGGCGCTGTAAATGGCGGATGAAGCAGCCAGCTTGGCCCTTCCGCATTTCCGGTGCACAATCATCGAGTGAATATGCACTTCATGTTTTCTCCGCGGTTTTCAGAACCCGGTGGCGGAGCAGGGCAAAGCCGGCCCGACCGCAAATGGTGCGCTTGATCGTCTTGAGCCAGCTGATCTGACCCTCCACTGGACCGGTGCTCCACCGTAGCGAAAATCCCGCCCGGACTGCCGCCGGATCACGTTGCAGGCCAGCGGCAAACTCGGCCAGCGCCGTCACCTGGGCCGCCGTGAACCACGGATCCAATTTGTCAGGTAAACCAGCGACGAAGGCACCTATGCGAGCGCCGTCACGCGTGTAAATTCCTGGTGATGGCAGGGGGAGGAGCCGCCGATGGGAGGAGACCTCGGCACGGCTGGATCAGGCGGCGGCAGCGGCGTGAGGGGCGATGTTCATGCGGCCCGGATCGGCGGGATTGCCGGCGTCGGGCGGTCGCCAGTTGAACGGCAGCAGGGTGTCGAGCGCCTGGATTTTGGTGCGGCCGATCCGGCCGATGACGTCGGTCAGGTAGGCTTCCGGGTTGATCCCGTTCAACCGGCAGGTTTCCACCAGGCTGTAGATCACGGCGGCGACCTTGCCGGCGGCATCCGAGCCGATCACGTTCCAGTTTTTCCGGCCCAGAGCTGCCCCGCGCAGCGCCCGTTCGGCCGTCAGATTGTCAATCTCGAGGATGCCATCGGTGGCGTAGCGGACCAGGGCATCCCACTGAGCGTTCATGTAGCCGAGCGCCTTGGCCAGCTCGCTGCGCGGCGCCACCTGGCTGAGCCGCTCGGTCAGCCAGGCCCGCAGGGCTTCGAGCAGCGGCACCGCCTCGCTCCGGCGCACCGCCAGGCGTTCCGCGGGCGGCAACCCGTATATCCGCCGTTCGATGCGGTACAGCGCGGCAATCTGGCGGACGCCCTCAGAGGCAACCGGCGAACCTTTGGCGCGCACCAGATCGACCAGCTTGCGGCGGGCGTGGCCGAGGCAGCCGGCCTCGACCATGGTGCCGCCGCGATACAGGTGATCGAAGCCGGAGAAGGCATCGGCCTGCAGGGTGCCGGTGAAGCCCGCCAGGTGCTGGCCCGGATGCTTGCCGGCCCGTCCGGCGGAGAAGCGGAACACCGCGATCGAGGGCTCGGCTCCGCCGCGCGGCCGGGTGTCGTCGGCATAGACCCAGAGGCGGCCGTCATGGGTGCCGGAGCGACCGGGATTGAGAACGGTGACCGGAGTGTACCGCCTGCGGCGTTGCCTACAGCGGATTGCGTTAAATCTGGATCGCTTTGGAGCGTGGTGTGGCCCAGAAATGCCAGAGCAACGGTATGGGTGCTTCGGATTTAGCGCACGGCACTGTAAAGGCCCGTCGGCATGGATCTTGGTCCGCCGGAGCAGCAGCGCGAGCAGGCGATCGGCAACCGGCGCCAGCTCGCGCGCGGCCGCCTCGACCCAGCCGTACAGTGTGGTGGTGGCGAGCAGAACGCCGAGCCGGGCGTAGTGCGCCGCCTGCCGGTGCAGCGGCATGTGGTTCAGGTACTTGGCGATGATGACCTGGGCGATGGTGCCGGCAGTGGGCAGGCCGCGCTCGATCGGCCGGTCGTCGGGCGCCGGCGCCTGGGCCAGCTCGCCGCAGGCCCGGCACGCGAACTTGGGCCGGACGGTGACGTGAACCTCGGCATGGGCTGGGACGAGGTGGAGCTGTTTGCTCTCATCCTGGCCGATCCGGGTCATCTCCCGGCTGCAGCACGGGCACTGCGTGCTGACGGGCAGGATCTCGCGGGTCACCCGCGGCAGATTGTCGGGCAAAGGACGCCGGCCCCCGCCACCGCGCCGACGCTGTCCGGTCGTGTCCTCGCCTGAGGGATCCGCTTCGCCGGGATCGGCCGGGGCAGGTGTCGCCGTATCGAGCAGGCTGAGCTGGTCCGGGCTCATCTTCTCCGAGGAACGGCCGAAGGTCCTGTGGCGCAGAACCGCCAGGAACGTCTCCAGTCGTTCGTTCTCGCGCGTCAGCACCGCGACCCGGCGCTCCAGCGCGGCGATCCGCTGGAGCGGATCATCCTTCGGGTTCTCAGGATTGCTGTCGTGCCGGGCATCATCCATGTGATGAAAGTATCCGCGCCGGCCCTCGTGGTAAGCAGCGGCAGAAGCAGTAACATAGAAGTAACGCAGGCCTCTGTTCAGACGATAAACAGAGGCTTGGTGATGGGCTTTGTCTTGGCGGATCGCCAATCCAGACCGTCAACGAGCAGCGACATCTGGGCACGGCTGATCGTCACGATGCCATCCGCCGGGCTCGGCCAGATGAACTTTCCCTCGGTCAGGCGCTTCTGCATCAGCAGAAAGCCTGTCGTGTCGTACATCAGAACCTTGATCGTGTGCGACGAACGGCCTCGAAAAACGAAAAGATGGCCGCTGAAAGGATCTTGACGCAGCACCGTCTGGATCTGCGCGGCCAAGCCGTCGATGCCGCGGCGCAGGTCGGTCCGGCCCGCCGCCAGGTAAACACGCACGCCGTCCGGCAACCCGATCACGACCGCCTCTCGACGACATCGAGCAGCCGGTCCAGGGTCATGGCGTCGAAGCCGCGGCCGATCCGAACAACGTATCCTCCCGGCAGAACTAATTCGACCCCTTCGTTCCGCGGCTCCGGGACACTCACCGCCGGATCGGCAACATGGACCGCCAGAAACATCGCCCCGGTCTCCGGTCCGGCCGAGCATGCCGGAGCGTCAGCGGCCTGGGCTTTGAGCCGGGAGTTCCAGTAGCCCAGTGTGCCGGCCTTCAATCCATGACGCTCGCTGTACAGCCGCAGCGACAGACCACTGCTCCTCCAGCCCGCCACGTGCTCCCGCCAAAAGTGCTCCCGATCCCCCAAGTGTCCGCCATCGGCCATTGCAGCCTCCATGGAGTTCCTGTCACCAGGAAAACTCGGCCTCAACAGACCGGCGGAAAAGATGCCTTCGTCGCTGGTTTACCCGCTGCAGACAAGCGCTCGGCAAAGATCCGGCGCGGGCATCCGGATTGCGAGCAGCGGAAGCGGCGGATCTGGAGGGACAGCGAGACGATGCGGCCCATCAGGGGAATGTCGGCGACACGGCGGATGTAGCGACCATGAAACCGTCCCGACGGCATGGTGCATATCGGACAGCAGGTGATCAGGTCAGCGGATCGAGCATGCACGGTGACGAGTCCAGATTTGACCTCAACACGGCCAACGACGATCCCATCCGGCAACAGGGACAAGAGAGGTTCGGTGATCCAAAGCGATACAAGTTGAGAGGGGGCTGGTTTCCTCTATGTGAGCATCCCAGCAGCTCTCCGCATCAAGCTCCACCGAGCTTGCGGAAGGGCCAGCATGACTTGGCGTCTACATGCCATCCTCAACGGCAAGTTCGGTCCCAGCTTCGGACAACTGTTCGATGCTAATTCCGGCTCCGATCCAGTTATGGCGGCTTGACCCCAATCGCGCGGCAGTCTCGCCGCTTGACCAGGTCCAGGCCGATGATCTCAAGCAGCGACACCTACGGCACATAGATCGAGGACAGCACAGCGCGGCTGACGTCGAGAGGAGGGGCGTCGTAGGTAGCAAGGTGGCTGTTCTGCTCCTTCGCGACCTCGCGAGCCAGTTCGTCGATCTCAATCGATAGCGCGATCAACCCTTCGATCTTCGCTCCCGTGTTGAAGATCCGTCTCGACCCATCTGGCACCGTCAGTGTCGCAGCGTAGGTTACGTTGCGAGCGAGGAAGTCGAGATGGCGTTGTGCCTCCGCCAGAATCCCGAGCTCATAGACGGCGCCACTGCGCAGCGCATCGAGGTTCGCGTGGTACATCGTCGCGGCGATGTCGAAACTCGGGAGGTTAACGTTTCGGCCCTCTTCGTTGGCATCGCTCTTCAGGTTCTTACAAAGGCGGATAGCCTTTCTGAGACTGTCCATGACTGCCTCGTCGCGCTCTCCAACGCGCTTGATATGAAGGAACGGTAGATTCTGGAGCGCCTCAGGCACCTTCTTGTCGAGAATGGTAACGCCTCGGTCGTGCTCTTGCCCGAACCTCTGATAGTCGATCGTATCGTGCCAATGGGACGGCACCACGTCGACGGGCCGTGCCAGCGATCCGCCGGAGATGCTGATCGCCTTTCCTCCGGACGTATCCACGGTGGTGGCCGGATACTTGTTCTTCAGGATCCTCTCCGCCTCGCGTCGAAGATTGGAAAGCACATCGACGGACGTCCGGATTGTCGGATTTCGGTATTGGCCAGCCGCGCTGCGCGCACCACCGGTGTCATAGGTGAGGAATCCTGTTTCCAAGTTGAGTAGATCAACGTCGCTAACGCCGCGGATATGGACGTTCAGCGGTACGGAACCCTGCAGTCGGAATTCGACCGAGAAGCCGGCGGTAGTCAACCCCGCGTCCAGTTGGCGGCCGACACGCTCAGCCGTTTCGATGCTGATACGCGTGTAGTCGGCATCAACTTCCTGCATCGCCCCAAGGGCATACTTGGTGTGAGGCTTGCCCACACGCTTCTGCCAAGGCTCTGGCACCAGGCTCTTAGCCAACACGTCATACCGGGCCTGCTCGTTGAGGCGTTCCAAACGGTCCATACCGGCACGGCGCGTGCGGAGTTGCTCGATGCGGTTGTTGATATCCCTGGGCATGTCAAATCCTTGCCAAGCGCATGGTACCGAACGTGAAGCGGCCGTGGCCGTTGAAGTACTCTCCCTCGGCCGACCGAAGGTCCTTCGAGAAGACCAGCTGAGCAAAGCCGAGGTGGCTCTTGAGCTCCGCCTCGCCGATCCGCGGATCGTTCCGGTAGTTGTAGAGGAGCCTGTAGCCGTCGGCTTCGTCGTGAATCAGCGCTGCCGTGATGCTGTTCGAGCCGGATTGGCTCGTCTTGAGACGGACACGCAGTCTGTCCCAGCTCTGGATGATCGTGACCTTTCCTTCCCAGCCGTAGCTGTCCGAGCCATCCGGCTTGAGCGTCTGTCCATCGCACTGCCAATCCCCGGCCAAGTCAGGGACCTTCAACAGCTGACCTATGTACGGCCACCGCCAGGCGTGACGGTCAAAGATCCAGTAAAGTGCCCCAAACACAGCCCCGGCCCCGACAAGTGACAAGACAGCGGGAGGCAGGTTGGTGGGGATGCCAAATTGCTGCGCGAGATCGACGACCGTCAGCAGAACGAACACGATCACTGCCGAGACTCCGGCTGCGATGGCGCCGAGGTAGCGACCAACTTCTGCCCGATTCACTCCTCCCAGGAGTGCATATTCATGTTCCTGCATCCGTCTACACCTCTGAACTCACTTGGCGCGTCCAATCCGAACGGGCCAAGGCGTTTATGCCCAGGCCCTTACCTCCGACTGCTCACCGCTTATCGCGGGGCGGGAACGGATCAGGACCGTAGGAGTCCCGCTCGCGGATCTGGCCTTTGCGATTGTGGACCAACAGCTCGGACCCTTGCTTGCGGGCCCCCTCGCGCGCCCTGTCGATGGCTTGCTGCTGAGTGTCATGCACTAAAGAAACGCGGTTACCGCCAGCCCGCTTGACCGCCCACCCGTCCGGGTGTGGCACGACATGGTGGTTATGTTTTGTCATCTTTATTTCTACTCCAATATAGCTGTAAGGGTTATGATCCTGATCGCGGTGGAGGGGCGGATGCCCCTGCAACTGCCATTACAAGCATCGGCTCCGCCGCATCTGGGCCTCGGACACAGACGAAGAAAAATTTCTGCTCGAATGTCCGGAGCCAATTGAAGAGGCGCCAAGACCAGTGAGGGACATGTGAGGGAGGGTGACGGTGGATTGAGGAGCGTTGCTGAAATCCAGGCTGCGCTTGAAGAATTCGGATCGGACGACCTGGGACGTTTGGAACGGGCAGCTCGCCAGCTCTCCGTCGGCACGGGGATGGGACCGGATGACCTTCTTCAAGAAGCGATCCGACGGGCTCTTGAAGGAGAACGGACCTGTCCCTGTGAGGTTGAGATTTCAGTGTTCTTGTACAACGTGATGAAAAGCATCGCCTCGGCATCGCGCAAGCAGATCAGCCGGCGTCCGCGGCATGAGAGCCTGGATGAGGATGAGAACGCCGGGCCAGCTTCACGTGTAGCGTCGCGTGAGAGGTCCGTTGAGGAGCTTTTGGTCGCCCGCGCCGACTACTCTGAACACCTGAAGGCTCTACAGGCTTTGTTCGATGATGATGAGCAAGCCTTGCTGGTAGTGATGGGCGACCTGGACGGAGAGTCGGCTACCGTGCTTAAGGATATGGGCGCCATGGACGATAAGGTTTTAGCAACGGTGCGGCGCCGGATACGGCGCAAGATCGAGAAGGCGTTTCCTGAAGGATGGAAGCCATGATGGATCGCGAGCGGGAAGCACTCGAGAAGCTTGGCCGTCTGGCCGAGACTCTCGCGGATGACGTTATGGCGGCAACATCCGACGAAATTCATGCCGAAATGTGCGAGGAGTACGGCTCCATCGAAGCCGCAGCCGCCCGGGTGCACGGCGTGATCTCCGCCGCGATTATGCAGAGCGGAAGGCGTAAGTTCGAGGCGGCACGAGCGGAGATGGAGAAGGCAAAGCGTGCCGCCGCCGCCGCTGTCGTTCCCCTATCAATCGCAGATAAGAGGCGTATCGTCCAGCGCTACGCCGCAAACGACGGTACCCTCGACCGCGAGCTTACACTCGCCGCGCGCAAGGGGCAGCAGATGAGCGAGCCGGAACTCGACTCCTTCTTGGAGGACCTTCTTGATCTCGGGGCCATTGATGAGCGGGGCGACCCGAAGTGAAAAGGCAGTGCAGCCCGGCAGAGGTGGTGCTGCGGGAACTCGGGATCTCCGACCCCAAGGACATCGACCTCGAGGTGATCGCCTGGCATCGCAAGGCAGTTGTGAAGTATCGCCCTTTGGAAAGTTGTGAGGCTCGGATCGTCGGATATGGTGACCGTGCTGTCATCACGGTGGATGATCGAAAGGCGCGGACCAAGACACGCGCCCGCTTTTCGCTCGCGCATGAACTCGGTCACTGGCACCATCACCGAGGCCGTGCCTTTGTCTGCCGCCCGGACGACATCGGCAATCGCACTCGCAACCCGCTCGATCCCGAGCGTGTCGCCGACGGCTATGCCGCCGATCTCCTGCTCCCACTTTATCTGTTTCGTCCAATGGCTGAAGGGCTGAAGAGGGTCTCTCTGGACGGTGCTGAGCAGATAGCCGAAATTTTCGGAACCAGCTTGACGGCGACGGCGATCCGACTGGTCGAGCACGGTCCTGAAGCGGCAATGCTGGTGTGCCACGGCCGCCAGGGCAGACGATGGTTCATCCGTGGTCCTGGCGTCTCTGCGCACTGGTTTCCCCAGCCGGAACTCGATCCCAACTCTTTCGCGTTCGACGCCGTCTTCGGCGACAAGCCAAAGTCTCGCCTTGGCCGCATGGGGGCGGAGGCTTGGTTCGATCGCCGTGGTGCAGACCGCTTCGAAGTGCTGGAGCAGTCCTGTCGGGTAGGGGATGGCGAGGCGCTCAGCCTCCTAATCTTCTCGGATGATGAGATGCTGTCGGAGGATGGTGGGCATAGCGGCCGGAGATGATATACCGTCTGAACTGGACCCTGGTGCAAAAATGGCAGGTGAGGGCTGTCGCGTCAGCCGGCTGACAGGTATAGAGGCCGTCCGCTGATCCGAGAGACCCTGATGCCGTACAAGGCGGATGAACCGCGTCGTCACAAGATCCCGAAGGCGCGGTACAAAAATGAGAACTGGGCCGAATTTGACGCGGCGCTGTGGCGGCTTGGCAGCCTGACGGTCTGGGTTGAATTTGCTATCGGATGTGACGGGTTCTCCCGCGTTTTCGATGCACACGTTATGAGGGAAAAATATTTCCAGCTCCCTTCATTTTCAGACTGCTGCGAGCACACGTTGGCGCAGGAGATCAAAGTTGGCGCGGCCATACATTTGGCGTTTCACGAGTTTGAGTTTGTTGATCCGCCCCTCGACCGGCCCGGTACTCCATGGCAGGGTGAGCGCCGCTTTGATGGCGGCCCGGTCGCGCTGGATACTGTCGGCAAAGCCGCGCAGCGTGCTTTGACGCGCCGCCGCGATCCAGGGATCAAGGGCGTCAACCTCCTGCTGGCGGATCATGGCGGCGAAGGCCCGGACCAGGGCCACCGCTTCGGTGATCGCCGGCGCGGCGGTGATCAGCGTCGCCACCAGGTCGCGTTCCCGGAAGACGCAGGGCGGCGGGTTCGGGAGCATGATCACGGCGTTGCCGGGTCGCCCACAGGCGAACGGTGCCCGACCTGCCGGTAAAACCCTGATCGCGCAGCTCCCGCCACAACTGGGCGGCGTTGTGGCACCCCTTCCGCCAGCGTCGCTCCAGGTACTCCCGGTAACGATCGATCATCTTCGGGCGGGGCAGTTTACGCCAGGTCGGGGCATGTCCTGCCCGCAGCCAACGCTTCACGGTCTTGTGTCCTAGGCCAAGTTCGCGGGCGATGCGCTTGATCGGCATGCCAGCCTGCCGCAGACGGGCGACCTCGTCGTAGCGGGCCTGGCGGTCATCAAACCGGTCGCGGGCACGGTCCTCGGCTCTCGACTTCGGTTCCGGCCGAGATACTGGCGAAGGTGTCGGCGCCGTCGTCGGCGCCGTCGCCTGGATCGCCTTGCGGATTTCTCGATGGTGACGGTCGAAGACCGGCTTGAGGGCGTCGGAAGCGTTGCACAGCAGATGAAACCGATCGGCGACCTGGATTGCCTCGGGAGCGCCCTGGCGGATGCCGTCAGCGAAGGCGCCGGCCCGGTCACGGGCGACGATCTCGGCACCGGGGTGCTCTTTGAGCCATGTTGCCAGCGTCTCGGCCTGCCGGTCGGGCAGCAGGTCGATCGCGCATCTGCGTTCGAGATCGCAGAGGATCGTGCCGTAATGCTGGCCACGCCGGAAGGCGAAGTCATCGACGCCGAGCACCCGCGGCGTCTCGGCGGACTTCAGGACGATCGCCCGGATCAGGCGCAGCACGGTGTCCGGGCTGAGCGGCATCGCCAACCGGCTGGCCAGGCGGGAGCCGGCTTCACCGCCCAGCGCCAGGCCGAGATCCTGTTGCGTCTCGCGCAGGCGAAGGGTGCGGCGCGCCATCGGCTCGGTGACCTCCGGCAAGCGCTCGGCGAAAACCCGCCTTGGGCAACCGTCATTGACGCAGCGAAAGCGCCGGATGCGCAGGTGAAGTTCGACCCTGCGGCCCTGCCACGGCAGATCCGCCAGCCGGCGACCATAGCTGCTGTGTCGTCGGAAGGAGGGGTAGTCGCACAAAGGGCATGTCGCTGACGGATTGGTTGAATGCGTCTCAAGGACGAGATGATCATCGGCAGGTCGCAGACGATCGACCGCCAGGTTCGGCGGCAACAGGCAGAATTCGGTGCTGTACAAGGATAAAGATCACGTTGGGAGCGGAGCCACCTCCTGAATATAGTCACTCAGTCTCTACCCGCCATCCGTGTGCATCGAAAACGCGGGAGAACCCGTAGTACATTGACATAAGCAACCATACTACGTTCTCCCGCCGCAGTGCCAACGTGCAGGTTGCGTCCACCCTCAAGAAGGCAGACGGTCCGGTCAATGTCGTAATCGACAGCACGCGACTGAATGTGTTCGGGGCTGCCAATTGGCTGCACGAGAAGCACGGCGGCAAGCCGCGCCGGAGCTGGCGGAAGCTCCATCTGGCAGTCTATCCGGACAGAGGTGAGATCCTGGCTTCGGAACTGACCATGACAGATGACGGCGACGCCTCGTCGCTACATTGGAGCACCGGCCTAGTGGAGGGTCAGATCGCCGGCTCAAGACGATCAAGCGCACCATGGGCGGTCGGGCCGGCTTTGACCTGCTCCGCCACCGGGTTCTGGAAGCCTCATAGCATTGGAGAAAACATGAAGTGCATATTCACTCGATGATTGTGCACCGGAAATGCGGAAGGGCCAGTATTCACCCGGCACTTACACGCGCCGGATCTCGACGACCAGGCAGGGCGGCAGGGGGCGACCGTCGCCGGTGCGCAACTCGGCCAAGCGCTCCGCCGCATTCGGCCGCATCGGCAGGAAGTCCCGGATGCCCTGGGCCATCAGCAGGCCCTTGATGCGGTTGACGTGGGCCGTGCGCTCGGCGACCAGGCGCTCGCGTTCGCGGGTCTGGCGCCGGCGATCCTCGTCCTTAATGGAGGGAACGTGCACAGCGCGGCAAGCGTGGTGCTCGCCGCGCATCAGGCCGCCAAGGCCCGGATCAAGCCGTCGACGTCAATGCGGTCGGTCTTGGCCCGGCGCGCCCGGCGGTTGACCATGAGGCTGGCGGCGTCGAGCACATGGTTGTCGATGCCGTTAGCGCTCAGGACGCGGTGCAGCCAGAAGCCGCCGTAGCCCGCCTCGTAGCAGCAGACCACCCGGACTGGCTGCCCGAGTGCCGCCTCAGCCCGGTTGCGGGCTTGCCCGATCAGCTTAAGCAGGACGGCGGCATCGCCGCCTACGATGGAGTGATGGCTGATCCGATCCGAGAACGGAGCGCTGAGGGCGACCACCCAGGTGGCCTTCGACAATTCCAGCGCGACCAGAAGGGTGGCGTCCGAGGAAGAGACGTTCGGGGAGCGGGCGATTGAGATCTCCATGGCATTCCTCCGTGAAGCAGGGCAATCACGCCTCAAAATGCGCCAAATCCCACCTTTCCTGTCGCCTCATAGTATCTTTGCGTGGATTAGGCGTAAGCGTCATCTGCTGACTGTCCAGCAACTGGTCGGCCACGTCAGCCTCGCCACGACCCAGAAGCACATCGAGGGCGACACCGAGGCCAAGCGGAAGCTGGTTAACTTAATCTAACTAACGCCGAGAAGTTGGTGCCGGGCGACAGGGCGGGACGGCCCCGACCCAGCGCGATCGCCCATCCTGATGATCCGCGAGCGCGGCCGGCTCGGCTGACAGAAGGCGGTCAGATGTGGCCGCCGCTCCCTTGAAGAGGTCGCCATGCTGCGCAACCAGGTCACCATCGGCCGAAGCCTCCGGGCTCAGACGCTGACTACCGAGAAAATCGAGGCGACCGTCGGCTGCAAGGTTCGCAACATCATGACCAATCTGGACATGCTTATCTCGAGCAAGGTCGCCTGAGCGACACATTCCAAGGCCACTCCGCCACTCATCTCAAAGGAGCATCCGAGCCAGCATCGCCAGGCAAGTCCTGACTGCGAACAGATTTTCAGTGCCTGACGTCTACGAACAGGTTTCTAGACTGGCAGCTCTCCAACGGAGAGGAAGTCGCCTATAGGGTCTTCGCGTAGACTAATATACTCTAGGCGCCATTGGTCAACTTTCCTCAAATCCGCCAACGTCACGAAAGTGTCAGCGACAGCATTGCAAGCTTCAAGTGCTATTTCTGTTGACCCAATAGCCGGCCCGTACGCTTTTTCAAAGAGGTCATAAAGGCCTTTTGCGACTTTTTCGGCGAATTCTCTTGCAATCGGCCCGCCTTCAGTTGCGTCGTATACCACCATGATCGAGAGATAGTATACCTCCCCATCCAGAAGCTCTACATCTTTGCCCTCACCGAGATCGAACAAAAGAGCCACTAGGTGCGATGATGCTGGCTCCAGAATTTTCGCGATGCGCTGCTCGACTGACTTTTTCTGAACAGCCTTTCGCAGTCGAGTTTCAAAGGCATTAGGAAATGCTGGACGCCCATATCGAGCCGCAAGCCACTGCTTTAAAGCCCGCTTCTCGTCGGTAAAAAGAGTAAAGTCTGGGTTGCCAGCTGCGAACTTGGCGAACTCGGCTTTACTCACCTCCCGACGGTTTGCATGGTGAAGCTCGACGTGTAGTTCTTCACCGCTCTGAGAAGCGAACTTGATTTGCAACCGGCGGGGGTTCCTTGCATTCGCGAGCATCGGATTGGGTGCCTCAACTAGCGAACCAATGATGACTTCGACAAACTCCTCGATATCGTTTGGCAGGTCACAATCATGAGAGATTACGACAACGCGGCTGCTTGAGCCAGTGACCTTCACCAACTCCAGTGCATGAGCTGCTTCGTCGGTCAGCAGGTTTCCTTGTCGCCATTCGGTGTCCCGTCCGAGCATTCACCGCTCCTCTTTCAGACGCGCTCAGAGGAGCCTGGAATCGAAACGGAAGACTGCCAATCACTGGTTGGTTTGGATTTCGAGTTCGCTAAGCCGGACTGATTATACGAAGACTCCATCTCCTTGGCCTCAGAGATCAAGGCGGCGACATGTTCATGGCGATTTTCGCCGGATTTGATGAGATCCATCAAGGACCGCCCGCCAAAAGCCTTCATTCTTAGCAAAGACCCTTTACGTGAAATGCCCCCCGCATGGAACGCGTCAGCAATCCGGCTCAGTTGAACAATCCTAGTGAGTTTGTCTTCTTCAGGCATTGAATCCCCGGCCAACCACTTGTAGATCGCTTGGCGAGAGACATCAAACAGGATAGCGAGATCCGCAACAGGCGGATTTAGTACGTTTCGAATGTTCTCGATATGCTCTGCGGCCGTCCGAACATCAGGGCGTTCCGCGTTCTCTATGGGGGCATCTGCTGCATCAAGGATAAACGGCACGCGCGGTTGGATGTGATGTCGCCACGCCTCAGTGCGGTCGAGCCAGTAAATGCTGCCAGTACCAAACAGAACAGTACCAATTATTGCAAAGGCAACCTTTGTCGCCGGAACCATCGGCTGCACAGGTTGGGTGGAAACCGGAATGGAATACATCTTTCCTATCCTATCTCAGGCCCAAATCGTACGAGCGTGATCGGTGATTGTCGCGTCGAACACCAGCTTGATAGTTGCGTGCAGAGCTGACAGCTGTTCAGCAAGTTTGTCGAAATTCAGCGGTATTCGTCCCTCTACAAAGTGGTCAGTGTCAATGACGGCATGAGAGCAGACGTCATTGATTGTAAACTTAGGCATCTGCATTAAGCCATTAGGAACCATGTCTGGCGGGTACCCCAGTGGGGAGGTCATCTGGTGAACGCGAGCAACTAACGTTCCTTTGGACAACACGGGACCAGACTCAGTCTCGAACACAGCCTCATTCAGGTTATATCGTTGATTAGCGCCGAAGCGAACACCGTGCAGACCGTCAGCAAGATACTGCTCAACTGTTTCATGTTGCTTGGGTAAGACTGCATCAAGGTAACGAAGCCCTAGTCGACCAACATGTTCGAGATTCACCACAGCGTGTACGGCCCTCAGCCCACGAAGCAGCTCTGGGATGAACTCGGCACTTGTTTCATAGTGGGTTGTATGAAAACTGATCGAAGAAGCGTTCAAAATGAATCCTGAAGTTCGATCCCCCTTCGTAAGAAGCCAAGATGTTGTATGGGCAACTTGGGGCTCGGTTGTAGCTTGATTGGGTGCTGCAGTGAGCTGCAAGTGGGTCACCTGCTGCGGTTCGAACAGGGTGTAGCCCTCGCGCCGGAGATGATCCTGCACCTCACCAACGTACTTGGCCATAGCCGCAACAGGGTTAAAATGCGCTTGGGCCAAGGCGTAGTAGACAGGGGCATTGGACATCTTCTCGCTCACGGCTCCACTCCTGAAGTTGCAGGCGCATGCGTAAATCGCACCCTGTTGACACCAAGGTTGTCACTTTACACTCTGGTTGACACTAAGTGCAAGCGCTGAAGTATGAGAGATCATCAAAACTTTGCAGGCTTTTCCTGGGTGAGCCGCACCGTGATTGTCAGAGGCAATCTGGGCATAACCGCGCGCTTTCATCCCTCTCGGTCGAGCTGAAGATCTTTCAGCTGGCAGGCCGACGCGACTTTGGCGGACGACCGCAGCGGCGTTCGCTCCAGCACGGCCTGCTCGACAAAGCCGTCGCATACCAACCGGGGCACCGCGCGCTAGCGTCGGTCCAATCCACGGGCTGTCATCGAATCGGTGCAAGCCTTTTAGGGAGAGAGGCTGCGAGCAACCACCGTCCAAGGATAAGCCGGTCGCATCGCCCGCACCTCGGCGAAGATGTTGTCAGCGACGCAAACACGTCGGTATCCCGCCGGGCCTGACGGGCGGCATTGATCACACGGATCACCGCCTTGGAACGGGCCAACAGACATGGATTACCGCCGATGCACCCACGTTACCGAGCAGCCTTCAGACCCGTCTTTGCGACGGCGCTCAGGATCTGCAGGGTGAGTCGCCCCTGCCTCTCTGGCATCGAGTGTCTCGATGATCTGGAGCGGTCCATCCGCATTCCCGGTGCACAAGCTGTGAGTGAATTCCACATCATCCTTTCTCCGATATCATGCGGCCTCCAGAACCCGGTGGCACAACAGGTCGAAGCCGGCCCGGCCGCACATGGTCCGCTTGATCGTCTTGAGCCGACTGACCTGACCTTCCACCGGGCCGCTGCTTCACGACAGCGACAACCCGGCCCGAACCGCCGCCAAGTCCCGTTTCAGGCCGCCGGCAAACCCGGCCAGAGCCGTTCCCTGGGCTGCCGCGAGCCACGGATCCAATCCGTCGGCCCGCTTCTCCCGGACCATCGCGCGGAACTCCCGTGCCAGCGTGATCACCGCGGCCAGGTCCGGCGATCCGGCAAGCAGGGCCTCTACGAACTTCCCTGCGGTATCGTCGATCTCGTTGGCATCGGCCACCACCAGCCAAGCCGCGCGCCGGCCGGAGGGTGCCTTCCAGGCGGTCGCGGCCTGCGCCGGGTCGGCAGGCATTGGATCGCCACGCCGGAGCTTGTACCGGATCCATTCCTGCACGCTCTTTGGCCTGCCAGGATAACCACGATCGCGGATTTCCCGCCACAGCCGGGCGGTGTTGGTGCAGCCCTCGCTCCAGCGCCGACGCAGGTAATCGGCATGAACGTCGACCGCACTGCCGTAAGCCGGCTTGTTCCAGGAGGGCGGGCGGCCCGCCTGCAGCCATGTTCGGATTGTGGAGCGGTCAAGGCCGGTGCTGCGGGAGATCGCATTCTGTGACCAGCCGCGCGCGTGCAGCGCTGCGACTTCCTCGAAGCGGGCCTGCCGCGCCGCCTGCTTGTCCAGCTTGCGCTGCTCACTGCGGGTGGGAGGCCGGGGCGTGAATGGCGCTACCGGAACGGTCATCATTGTCGTCGTAACCGCTATGGCTGTCTTCGCCGCAGTGCGAATGGCCCGATGGTGCCGGTCGAGAATGCCGGCCAGGGCGTCGCCGAGATTGCGTAGAAGATGCCAGCGATCCGCCACCTGAACCGCATCCGGAGCACCGGCCCGCACGCCGTCGGCATAGTTGCCGGCCCGGTCGCGGGCGACGATCTCCACGCTAGCATTGTGCTTGCTCCGGCAAGCCCAAGCCGCCTGACGGCGGTGGTCCTGGCGGGCCAGCCTTGCCTTCCGCTGCGCGCGATGCTCGGTATTCGGGCAGGTCGGGACGAAGGGACGGTCGCGCCGGTCGAACAAAGCGACAAGACCTTGGTTTTCCACCCTTGACCGGCATCTCCTCATATGAGTGCGGAAGAACCGGTCTGGCGGGGCAAGGTCAAACAGGCCGAGGCTCTGATTGCCGGAACCTACGTAGCCGGCCCCACGCGCCCACCTGTAATCCCTTTTCGACGCCGTTGACCCCAGCCAAGATGCGGGGTCTCGGACAAATTTCAGAAGCTCGCACCGGCGATGGGCGGGTTTGGCACTTGGTTCGTCATGGCCCGTAGCTTGGCGGTCTTGATTGCCATCGTGCCATCGTTCATCCGTGTGATGCGCTCATCGAAGCAGAGCGTCAAATCGGCCACGGGGTCTGCCGCAGGCCTGCCGGTAAGGGACAACGTCCCCATTACCCTATCGAGCGACCCCTTTGATATGGTAGTCATATTGGCGTAACTACGGCTTGTGATGATGCCGCCCCCCTGCTCCAGATCCCGTTGACGATGTTGCCCCACTTTTCGTGGACTGCAGTGGAGCTACGAGCCGCCAGATCCTCAGCATCAACGACATAGGCGTATGTTATCATGACCTATTCCCTCGAGGATGGTCTAGCACCCTCTGATATAGTGATTATCACCACAACTACCAGCTTCAGCATCTTGATTCGGCTCAGGTCGCGACAGACGACTTCGTCAGGCCTCGCGCCAGCGCCTGAGCGGAGGCATGACTCACCCTTGGTTAGGAAGCACCCTAGCCCCTCCACACAATATGCGGAAGAGCCGGTCTGGGCTCGCCCCCTTGTTGTTGCTGGATCTCACTCCCAAGCTCCGATCATCTGGCTAGGCGCGCCATCCAGCGCTGCTGGGTCCGATTTACCCTCTCGTGCCGTCAGCCACTTCTCAGCTTCCAGCGCTGCCATGCAGCCCATCCCAGCCGCAGTGATCGCTTGTCGGAACACTTTGTCTTTGACGTCGCCTGCTGCAAACACACCTGGTACGCTGGTCGCTGTACTGTCCGGCTTGGTGACGATATAGCCATCCTCGTCCAGCGTCAATTTTCCGCGAAAGAGTGTAGTTGCTGGATCATGGCCAATGGCTATGAATGCGCCGGCCACCTCCAACTCTCGAGTCGCTCCCGACTCAACATCTAGCAGCCGTAGCCCTGTAAGACCTGTGTCTGCCGACCCTAGAAATGCGTTGACTCGATGATTCCAGATCACTTCGATCTTGGGATTCCGGAACAAGCGGTCTTGGAGGATCTTCTCAGAGCGTAGAAGATTGCGACGATGAATCAACGTCACTTTTGACGCCAGATTGGATAGATAGAGCGCTTCCTCGACCGCTGTGTTCCCGCCGCCGATGACTGCTACATGCTGGTTGCGGAAGAACGCGCCATCGCAGGTGGCGCATCCAGAAATGCCTCGCCCCTGTAGGTACTCGGGCTCGTTGCCGAGCCAACGGGCTTGGGCTCCCGTGCAAATGATCAGTGTATCAGCAACGTACTCGTCGCCGCTATCCCCCTTGGCCCGAAATGGCTGTGTCGCGAGATCAACCTCTGTGATGACGTCGTAGATGAGCCGTGCGCCGACGTTCTCCGCCTGCTTCTGCATCTGTTCCATCAACCAAGGACCCATTATAGGTTGTGAATGGCCACTAAAATTCTCGACTTCGGTTGTAATCGTAAGCTGGCCACCTGGTTGCAAGCCCTGAACTATGATGGGTTCTAAATTGGCACGACTTGCATAAATGGCTGCAGTGTAACCTGCAGGGCCGGAGCCGATGATAAGGATTTTTGACTGATGTATGTTCGACATTCGGTTCACCGGTTACAAGTTTTGCTGCGCTAATGGCGGCAAGGATGCAGCGCTTCAACGCTACGACTGAAGCTCACGATACGCAACTACTACCGAGCGGTAGCATCGAGCAGAAAACCAGCATGACATGCTGCTACTACCAAGCAGGGGTCATGTATTTCTCTACGTCGGTCGTGATCGTGAGCTGGCCACCCGGCTGAAGCCCCTGCACCAGGATCGGCTTCAGGTTGGCGCGGGCGGCATAGATCGCGGCGGTGTAGCCGGCCGGGCCGGCGCCGATGATCAGGACCTTGGAGTGATGGTGAGCGGGCATAGGCTGCTGGCCTCGGCTGGAATGGGTTCGCTGTATCCGGCTGAACATGATCGGTGTGAACATGGGCCGGCGCCGCTCCAGCGTCAACCGGCGGGGTGGGGCGGCTCGATCCGCTGGCCGGTTCGGGCCTCGATCCGGCGGCGGATCTCCGCGCCGACCACGGCGGTGTCGTCGAGCGGCGGGTAGGTCCAGTGGTCCAGTTCGCCGGTGAAGGTCCGGATGATGCCGGCGTCCTTCAGGGCTTGGTGGAAGGTCTGGAACTTGGGCGAGCCGCCGTCCAGCTCGATGATGTAGACCGGCTTGCCGGTCGAGCAGGCCTCCGACACCATGGACACGCTGTCGCTGGTCACGATGATCACGTCGGCCAGGGCCAGGAACGCGAAATAGGGGTTCTCGCCCTGCCCGTCCCAGACGACCGACGGCACGTCGGCCATGCGGGCGCGCAGGATCGCCTCGTTGTCGGCGCCGGTCCGGCGCGACGGAGTCACCAGCAGCCCGGCGCCGTGGCGCTTGGCGAGGTTGGCCAGCTTCTCCGCCACGTCGCCCATGATCACCGGGGTCATGCGGAACAGCTTGTTGGTCCCGCCGATCAGCACCGCGATGCGCGGGTGGGGCAGATGCCCGTAGGCCGGCCCCATGCGGGCCGCCGCGTCGGCCAGCTTCCGCGGCGTGATCAGGTGGAGCGCGCCGCGGGTCGTGATCACGTTGGGGCCGCGCAGCTTGTCATGCTGCGGCACCACCACCAGGTCGAGCAGGCGGGGCGGGATCTGGGGGTCCTGGATATGAACCGCGAAGGTCTTGCCCCGGCTGGCCCGGCGCACGCCCAGGGCCGGCGTGACGCTGGCGCGGCCGGACGTGATCAGCAGGTCGGGCCACGGCGGCTCCAGCGCATCGCTGCCGGGTGCGGTGGAATGCCTCGGCCCCAGCCGGAAGAAGGGGCTGAGCTGGCGCCAGGGGCTGCGCAAGGTCACGCGTTTGACGGTAGGCCGGAGTCCCACCGCCTCGGCCAGTCCGATGCACTGGTTTTCCATGCCGGCCTTGCCGTCTGTGACGACCCAGCAGGTGAGATTTTGCACGATCACGGGCCTTCGTGGTTGCTGACCGGGGACGTCGATAGCACAATCCGCCTATTATAAAGTTTCGCACTTGTAAGACGGCTCTGTCTTGGCGTAAACCAGTGCTCTGTGTAATATCCTTTCCAATTCATCCCGAGAGGCTACAAGAGAAGACCATGCGGCGAGTCAAACTCGACCGGATTGACCGGCGCATCCTGCGCGACCTTCAAGGCGACGGTCGCATGACCAACGTCGAACTCGCGCGGCGCGCGGGCATCTCGGCGCCGCCCTGTCTCCGGCGCGTCCGCGCCCTGGAAGAGGCCGGTTTCATCCGTGGCTACCATGCCGACATCAACCCCGAAGCCCTCGGTTATGGCGTGACCGTCTTCGCCCATGTGGGGCTGACCAGCCAAGCCGAAGCGGACCTAAAGAAATTCGAGGAGCTGGTCAATAGCTGGCCGCTGGTGCGCGAGTGCAACATGCTCGCGGGCGAGACGGATTTCCTGCTGAAGATCGTGGCGGAGGACTGGGACTCGTACCAGCGCTTCCTCACCACCAAGCTGACCAGCGCGCCCAACGTCAGCCACGTCAAGTCGGCGCTGGCGATCCGCACCTCCAAGGCCCTGCCCGGCGTTCCCATCGACACCGAGATCGGCGACCTCCCGGAGGACGAGGAGGAGCTGGAGGAGGAGGACTAGACGTTCCTCCCCACGGGATGCCGGAAAAAGAAAATGCGGGCTTTCGCCCGCATTTTTCATGTCAGTCAATTTTCAGGGCAGTCGATCTTCCGGCAACCGGGCGTCAAGCGCCGAGGCGCCTCAGCGGAACTCGACCTTCACGACCTCGTAGCTTTTCGAACCGCCGGGAGTCGGGACCTCGACCATGTCGCCCACGGTCTTGTTGATCAGCGCCCGGGCCAGCGGGGAGCTGACCGACAGCAGGCCCTGCTTGATGTCGCTCTCGTCCTGGCCCACGATCTGGTACGTGGTTTCCTCGTCGGTGTCCTCGTCCGCGACGGTGATCGTCGCGCCGAACTTGACGGCGTCACCCGAAAGCTTCGATACGTCGATCACCTCCGCGCGGCTGATCTTGTCCTCAAGCTCGAGCACCCGCCCTTCGATGAAGCTCTGCCGCTCGCGCGCCGCATGATACTCGGCGTTCTCGGAAAGATCGCCGTGCTCCCGCGCTTCCGCGATGGCCTTGATGACCGCCGGCCGCTCGATCGTTTTCAGGTGCCTTAACTCCTCTTGGAGGCGGTTGTAGCCCGCCGCCGTCATTGGAACTTTTTCCATTTCCCGGTCCACTCGACGCTGAAGAAGACTGCGGCGCGGCCAGATCAGCCGCGCCGGGAGCCTCGATCCCCTTAATACGATCCGCTCAGGTAGGACTGGAGCGGTGCCACGTCAAGGCTACCACTCCGAAGCGCCGAGATAGCCTCGACGGCAGCCCGCGCCCCCGCGACGGTCGTGTAATAGGGAATGTTATTGACGAGTGCGGTCCGGCGCAAGCTGAAGCTATCGGACATGGCCTGCGCGCCGTCGGTCGTGTTGAAAACCAACTGCACGTCGCCGTTGATCATGACGTCGACGATGTGCGGTTGCCCCTCAAGCACCTTGTTGACCCGGGTCACCGGGATTCCGGCCTCGCCGAACGCCTTCGCCGTGCCCGCCGTGGCGAGCAGGGAGAAGCCCATGTCGCGAAGCTTGGCCGCGATCGGCACCATCGCCGCCTTGTCGTGGTCCTTGACCGAGATGAACACCCCGCCCTGGAGCGGCAGGACGACTCCGGCCCCGGACTGGGCCTTGGCGAAGGCCCGGCTGAAATCCTTGTCCAGCCCCATCACCTCGCCGGTCGACTTCATCTCCGGCCCCAGGATGATGTCCACGTTGGGGAACCGGGCGAACGGGAAGACCGCCTCCTTGACCGCGGTGTGCGGCGGATTGGGACCCTTGAGGTCGAACGCGTCCAGCTTCTCGCCGGCCATCACCCGCGCGGCGATCTTGGCGATCGGCGTGCCGGTCGCCTTGGCGACGAACGGCACCGTGCGGCTGGCCCGGGGGTTGACCTCCAGGATATAGACCTGGGTGCCCTTGACCGCGAACTGCACGTTCATCAGCCCGATCACGTCGAGCGCGTCGGCCAGCATGCCGGCCTGCCGGGAGATGTCGGCGACCACGTCGGCGGGCAGCGAATAGGGCGGAAGCGCGCAGGCGCTGTCGCCGGAATGGATGCCGGCTTCCTCGATATGCTCCATGATGCCGGCGACATAGACCCGGGTGCCGTCACGGACGGCGTCCACGTCCACCTCGATGGCGTCCTGGAGATAGCTGTCGATCAGCACCGGGTTCTTGCCCGAGACCTTGACGGCGGAGCCCATGTAGCGCTTCAGGCCGGCCATGTCGTGGACGATCTCCATGGCGCGGCCGCCCAGCACGTAGCTGGGCCGGATCACCACGGGGAAGCCGATCCGGGCGGCCACCTCCTCGGCCTCCTCCAGGGAGCGGGCCAAGCCGTTGGCCGGCTGGTGCAGGCCCAGCTTGTGAAGCAGCTGCTGGAACCGCTCGCGGTCCTCCGCCAGGTCGATCGCGTCGGGCGAGGTGCCCAGGATCGGGATGCCGGCGGCTTCCAGGTCGCGCGCCAGCTTCAGCGGCGTCTGGCCGCCGAACTGGACGATCACGCCCAGCACCTCGCCCCGGCTCTGCTCGACCCGGACCAGCTCGATCACGTCCTCGGCGGTCAGCGGCTCGAAATAGAGCCGGTCGGAGGTGTCGTAGTCGGTCGAGACCGTCTCCGGGTTGCAGTTGACCATGATGGTCTCGTACCCGGCCTCGTCGAGCGCATAGGCGGCGTGGACGCAGCAATAGTCGAACTCGATGCCCTGGCCGATGCGGTTGGGGCCGCCGCCCAGGATGATCACCTTCCTGCGGTCCGACGGCTCCGCCTCGCACTCGGCGCCGCCGAGCCCGTCCGCCTCGTACGTCGAGTACATGTAGGGCGTCTGGGAAGCGAACTCCGCGGCGCAGGTGTCGATCCGCTTGTAGACCGGCGTGACGCCGAGACCGCGCCGCGCCGCCGCGACCTCGGCCTCGCCGGTGCCGGCCAGCTCGGCCAGCCGGGCGTCGCTGAAGCCGGCCTGCTTCAGGCGCAGCCAGCCCCGCCGGTCGGCGGGCAGGCCGCCGGTGCGGACGGCGGCCTCGGCCGCGACGATCGCCTGGATCTGCTCCAGGAACCAGGGGTCGTACTTGCAGGCGGCGTGGACCTCGTCGACGCTCAGGCCGTGGCGGAACGCCTGGGCGATCACCAGCAGCCGGTCCGGCGTCGGGCGGCTCAGCGCCGCCCGGACGGTCAGCGGGTCGGGGTTGCCGTCGCCGATCAGCACCTCGTTGAAGCCGGTCAGGCCGGTTTCCATCGACCGGAGCGCCTTCTGCACCGACTCGGCGAAGGTGCGGCCGATCGACATGGCCTCGCCGACCGACTTCATGGAGGTGGTCAGCAGGGGCTCGGTGCCGGGGAACTTCTCGAAGGTGAAGCGCGGCATCTTGGTGACGACATAGTCGATCGTCGGCTCGAACGAGGCCGGCGTGACGCCGGTGATGTCGTTGTCCAGCTCGTCCAGCCGGTACCCCACCGCCAGCTTGGCGGCGATCTTGGCGATCGGGAAGCCGGTCGCCTTGGACGCCAGCGCGGAGGAGCGGCTGACGCGCGGGTTCATCTCGATCACGACCATGCGCCCGTTGTCCGGGTTGACGGCGAACTGCACGTTCGACCCGCCGGTATCGACGCCGATCTCGCGCAGCACCGCGATCGAGGCGTTGCGCATGATCTGGTATTCCTTGTCGGTCAGCGTCAGCGCCGGCGCCACGGTGATGCTGTCGCCGGTATGGACGCCCATCGGGTCGATGTTCTCGATGGCGCAGACGATGATGCAGTTGTCGGCGCCGTCGCGCACGACCTCCATCTCGTACTCCTTCCAGCCCAGCACCGACTCCTCGATCAGCACCTCGCGGGTCGGCGACGCGCGCAGGCCGCCGCGCACGATCTCCTCGAACTCGGCCCTGTTGTAGGCGATGCCGCCGCCGGTGCCGGCCAGCGTGAAACTGGGTCGGATGATCGCGGGCAGGCCGGTCTCGGCCAAGGCCTCGAGCGCCTCGTCGAAGGAACGGACCATGCGGCTGCGCGGGCTCTCCAGCCCGATCTTGTCCATGGCGTCGCGGAACAGCAGCCGGTCCTCGGCCTTGGCGATCACCTGCTTGTTGGCGCCGATCATCTCGATGCCCAGGCGCGCCAGCGTGCCGTCGTCGTCCAGGGCTATCGCGGTGTTCAGCGCGGTCTGGCCGCCCATGGTCGGCAGCAGCGCGTCCGGCCGCTCCTTCTCCAGGATCTTGGCGACCGTGGCCGGGGTGATCGGCTCGATATAGGTCGCGTCGGCCAGGTTGGGGTCGGTCATGATGGTGGCGGGATTGGAGTTCACCAGGATGACCCGGTACCCTTCGGCGCGCAGGGCCTTGCAGGCCTGGACGCCGGAATAGTCGAACTCGCAAGCCTGGCCGATGACGATGGGGCCGGCGCCGATGATGGCGATGGACTTGATGTCGGTACGTTTTGGCATGGGGCTCGGGCTCTGGTAACTTCAGGCGCAACAAAATTCCCCTCCCCGAAAAGGGGAGAAGGTTCGAATGAACGGCACGCCGATCCGACCGCTGAAGACCCCGGAGTGACGGCCCGCCCCTATATAGAGGCTCAGGCCCCCTGCGGAAAGCGCGACGTTGCCCGGTGATCGCAGGATTGCTCCGGACGCACGCGTGGGAGGTCGCGCTTTGCGCGTGCTGGCTCAGCGGGCGGGGCTGGGATCGAGATAGCGGCGCAGGGTCTCCAGCGGCGCGACCCAGACCGCGCAGAGCCCCGTATCCTGCCGGTCGAACAGGTAGACCTTGTCGAGCGTGCTGCGTTTTTCCGGATCGTGCAGGTTGACGCCCGATCCCCAGCCGATGCCGTAGGGCCGGTCGTCGGACGACTGCACCCGGAAGATCCAGTTGAGCCGCTGGACGAAGGCGCCCCGGCGGCAGGCCTTGGACAGGACGGGATCGACCTTGGCAACTTGGCGGACGCTGCCCTTGAGGCGGTAGACGATCCGCTCCGGCCGGATCGGGGTGGCGCGGAACGGGTACAGCCAGTCCGGCGGCCAGGGGGAGACCGGGAACGCCTCGAAATGCGGCGGCGCGGTTCGGTCGAGGCTCTGCTGCTCGGCGCGGGACGGCCCGGGCATCAGCGCAAGCAGGAATGCGGGTATCAGGAAGTACGGGCGGCGCATCGTCGGGATACCCGGTGCGGCTCCTGCCGGACGGACGTGGCAGGATCACGGATGGACACGGATATCCACGGATTAACACGGATGGAATGAAGAAATGGTTCGCGGCGGGCGGTCGCGACTGCGGCTGCGGAAAAGCGAACGCCGGGGAAGCGGACTTCCCCGGCGTTGCCCAGGTGCCGACCCTTGCGGGAGGTGCCTTTTACTTCTCGCCGCCGCCCAGGCTGTGGACGTAGACGGCGAGCTGCTTGATCGTGACCGGGTCCAGACGGCTGCTCCAGGCCGGCATGACGCCGGCGCGGGCATAGGTGATCGACTCGACGACGGACTTCTTGTCGCCGCCATAGAGCCAGATGTTGTCGTTCAGCCGGGGAGCCCCGACTTCCCGCATCCCCTCGCCCTTCTCGCCGTGGCAAGACGCGCAGTTCTCGGCGAACACCGTGGCGCCGCGGCCGGCGGCGGCCTTGTCCGTTTCCCGGCCGGTCAGCGACAGGACATACTCGGCCGTGTCGTCGATCTGCGGACGGGTCAGCAGTTGGTCGACGCCGAACTTCGGCATCTCGGAGATGCGGGTGTCCTCGTCGTTGGTCGACCGGATGCCGTGCAGCAGCGTGGTGTGGATGTCGTCCGCCTTGCCGCCCCACAGCCAGTCGTCGTCGGCCAGCGTCGGGTAGCCCTTGGCACCGGCGCCGCCGGCCGCGTGGCAGGCCGCGCAGTTGTCGGCGAAGGCCGTGCGGCCGCCGGCCGTGGCGAAGGCCAGCAGGTCCTGGTTGCCCAGGATCTCGTCGAACGAGGACGTCTCGATCTTCGAGCGGAAGGCGCCCTGGGCTTCGCGGGCCTTCGCCAGGTCGGCGACGACCGTCTCGCGCTGGCTGTAGCCCAGGATCCCGGCGGTGTAGGTCTTGCCCAGCGGGATCGCCGGGTACAGGATCCAGTACACCACCGAGAAGGCGACGCAGACATAGAAGACGTAGAGCCACCACTTCGGCAGCGGATTGTTCAGTTCCTGGATACCGTCCCACTCGTGGCCGGTGGTGTCGACCCCCGACAGGGAGTCCTTTTCAACCTTGGTCGGCATGACCTATTTCTCCTGGCCTTCATCCTTGAACGGGATGCGGCTGGCCTCGTCGAACTTCGACTTGTTCTTGGGCCGCAAGGCCCAGAACAGGACGCCGACGAACAGCAGCATCAACCAAACCGTCCAAAAGGAGCGCAAAAATGACGCGATTGCGTTCAGATCCACTGGTTCCACCAACTATTGCTTGAGATCGGCCGGCTGATACTTCGTGAAATCGACCAGCGTACCGAGCATCTGGAGGTAGGCGACCAGCGCATCCATCTCGGTCACGACCTTCGGGTTGCCGTCGAAGTCGGCGACGACAGCCTTGGGATAGCGGGCCAGGAGGCCGTCGGTCTCGCCGTCGGGACGCTGCTGGACCTCCAGGTCCTTGGCGGCGACGTCGATCTGCTCGGCGGTGTAGGGCACCCCGACGATGCTCAGGGTCTTCAGGTGGTCCTTGACGTCGCCGTACTTCAGCGGGCGGTCCAGGAGGAAGGCGTAGCCCGGCATGATCGATTCCGGCACCACGGCGCGCGGATCGACCAGATGGGCGACCTGCCACTGGTTGGAGTACTTGCCGCCGACCCGGGCGAGGTCCGGGCCGGTGCGCTTCGAGCTCCACTGGAACGGATGGTCGTACATGCTCTCGGCCGCCAGGCTGTAGTGGCCATAGCGCTCGGCCTCGTCGCGGAACGGACGGACCTGCTGGCTGTGGCAGTTGTAGCAGCCTTCGCGGATGTAGATGTTGCGGCCCATCTGCTCGAGCGGGGTGTAGGGGCGGACCCCCTCCACCTTCTCGATGGTGGTCTCGATGGTGAACAGGGGGATGATCTCGACCAGGCCGCCGATGGAGACGGTGAGCAGGATCAGGACCATCATCAGGGTGACGTTCTTTTCAATCAGCCCGTGATTGAAAAGGCCGGGCTTCTTGTCGGTGCTAGCCATCGTGCTGGGTCCTTACTCGGCGGCCGGCGCGAACTTGCGCGTCGGGGCGGTGACGTAGGGCTTCTCGACCCGGATGTCGCCCTTGGTCGTCCGCCACAGGTTGTAGACCATGATCAGGGCGCCGATCAGGAACAGCACGCCGCCCATGGCGCGGATCACGTAGAAGGGATGCATGGCCGCCACGGTCTCGACGAACGAGTACTGCAGGAAGCCGAGATTGTCATAGGCGCGCCACATCAGGCCCTGCATGATGCCCGAGATCCACATCGCGGTGATGTAGAGGACGATGCCGATGGTGGCGGTCCAGAAGTGATAGCTGACCAGCCGCAGCGAATAGAGCCGCTGGGCCTTCCAGAGCTGGGGAACCAGGTAGTACACCGCGCCGAAGCTGACGAAGGCGACCCAGCCGAGCGCGCCGGAGTGGACATGGCCGACGGTCCAGTCGGTGTAGTGCGACAGGGCGTTGACAGCCTTGATCGACATCACCGGGCCTTCGAAGGTGCTCATGCCGTAGAACGCGACCGAGGTGACCAGGAAGCGCAGGACCGGGTCGGTCCGCAGCTTGTCCCAGGCGCCGGACAGGGTCATGATGCCGTTGATCATGCCGCCCCAGGACGGCATCCACAGCATGACGGAGAAGGTCATGCCCAGCGTCTGCGCCCATTCCGGCAGGGCCGTGTAGTGCAGGTGGTGCGGGCCGGCCCAGATGTAGAGGAAGATCAGCGACCAGAAATGGATGATCGACAGCCGGTAGGAATAGACCGGGCGGCCCGCCTGCTTGGGGATGAAGTAGTACATCATGCCCAGGAAGCCGGCGGTCAGGAAGAAGCCCACCGCGTTGTGGCCGTACCACCACTGGACCAGCGCGCCCTGCACGCCCGCGAACAGCGGATAGCTGGCGGTGCCGAAGAACGAGACCGGGACGTTCAGGTTGTTGACCAGGTGAAGCATCGCGATGGTCACGATGAACGCCAGGTAGAACCAGTTGGCCACGTAGATGTGGGGTTCGCGGCGCTGCATGATCGTGCCGACGAAGGTCAGCAGGTAGACCACCCAGACGACCGTCAGCCACAGGTCGACGTACCATTCCGGCTCGGCGTATTCCTTGCCCTGGGTGATGCCCAGCACGTAGCCCGACGCCGCCAGCACGATGAAGAGCTGGTAGCCCACGAACAGGAAGTTGGCGATCGCCGGCCCGCCCCAGAGCGGAGCCCGGCAGGTGCGCTGGACGACGTACAGCGAGGTGGCGAACAGGGCGTTGCCGCCGAAGGCGAAGATCACCGCCGAGGTGTGCAGCGGCCGCAGGCGGCCGAAGCTGGTCCATTCCAGGCCCAGGTTCAGCGCCGGGAACGCCAGTTGCAGGGCGATGAAGATGCCGGCGATAAAGCCGATCACGCCCCAGAAAACGGTGGCGATGACGAACAGGCGGATGACAGCCTCGTTGTACGAGACGGTCTCCTCACCTGCCCGCTCGCCTCCCACGGACGAACCGTGGGACAGGGTCGCTGCTGTCATTACCTATATCTCCCGTCTGGCGGGGACGGGCCGGACGGGCCGGTCGTTCCTCGCCACCGTAAGGTTGCTCTTATTCCATCGTGCCGGGTCCGCACCGCCGCGACGGCACGCGGCACGTACGCAAATCCCTTTGACGGGTGGGGACTATGGGGATGCCGCTGGCCGGCAACATTGATCTACGTCAAGGACCCGTGGGCGCGGGGGCTGCCATCGTCACGCCAGCACCCGTGGTCGAGACGCCCATGCACGACACTTATGTTGCAAAACCCTTAGCCCGCCGTCAGATCGACCAGGCTTTCCCGGTGGTGCAGACCATCGCACCCGATCTCGACGTGGAGCGATGGCGCGAATTTGCCGCAGCCGTCCTGGCGGTTCCGGAGCTTGAAACCGGCGGCCAATCCCCCTCGGGAAAGGGCCGAACCCGGTCCCGGGGAATCATGACGGTGCAGAACGCCCGCGGCTACATCCACGGCCTGTTCAGCTACGCGGTGGAGAACCACCTGCGGCACGGCCGGGTGCTGGCGGTCGAGAACTTCATCGTGCTCGACCTGTTCGATCTGGCGGGCGCCGCCGACGCGCTGCTCGGCGCGATGGACAGGGTCGCCGACGACCTCGGCTGCGCCGCCATCCACACCAACCTGCCGGACGACTATTCGAGCCTGCCGGAATACTGCAACTGGCTGCTGAACAGCTTCCGGGAGGCGGGCCATGCCGTCGAGACCCTGAGGCTGTGCAAGCTGATGGTCGACATGGCGCCCGTGGCGCTGGACGTCGCCAACGACCAGTAGGGGCGCCTCTCGCTGTTGCCAGGGCGCCGGCAACCGCTAGACTGCGGGCCATGAGCGACATTGCCCCCCGACCCACGATCCGCCTGCAGCCGAGCCGGCACAAGCGGGTCCAGCACGGCCATCCCTGGGTCTATTCCAACGAGATCCACATGGACAACGCGGCCAAGGCGATCCCGCCGGGCAGCGTCGTCCGGGTGGTGACCCACGACGGCGTGCCGCTGGGCGCCGCCACCTTCAACCCGCACACGCTGATCTGCACGCGGATGCTGTCGCGCGACCCGGAAGCCGCGGTCGACCGCGGCTTCCTGGCGGAACGGCTGCGCCGGGCGCTGGGCTTGCGCGAGCGGCTCTACGAGCGGCCGTTCTACCGGCTGGTCCACGCCGAGGCCGACGGGCTGCCGGCCCTGATCATCGACCGGTTCGGCGACGCGGTGGTCGTCCAGGCCAACTCCGCCGGGATGGACCGGCTGACCCCGGACCTGCTGGAGGCGCTGGACGAGGTGCTGTCCCCCGCCGCGGTGGTCCTGCGCAACGACAGCCCGGCGCGCGGGCTCGAAGGCCTGGGCGGCGAGGTCAGGGTCGCCAGAGGATCGCTGGACGGCGCGGTCCGGCTGGAGGAGAACGGCTGCACCTTCTTCGCCGATCCGGGCGCCGGGCAGAAGACCGGCTGGTTCTACGACCAGCGCGACAACCGGGCGGCGATCGCGGCGCTGGCATGCGGCGCGCGGGTGATCGACTTCTACAGCTACAACGGCGGCTTCGCGGTCCAGTGCGCCAAGGCCGGCGCCGCGTCGGTCGTCGCGGTGGACCGGTCGGAGGCGGCCCTCGCCAGCGGCGCCCGCGCCGCGGAAGCCAACGGGGTCGCCGGCCTGTGCGAGTTCCGCCGGGCCGACGCCTTCGAGGAACTGGAGCGGCTGGCGGCGGCCGGCGAGCGGTTCGGCGTGGTGATCGCCGACCCGCCGGCCTTCGTGAAATCGAAGAAGGACCTGCAGGCCGGGACCCGGGCCTATCGCAAGATGACGCGGCTGGCCGCCTCGATCACGGCGCCGGGCGGCTTCCTGCTGGTCGCGTCGTGCAGCCACAATGTGGACGTGCCGCTGTTCTCCGAGCAGGTCGCCCGCGGCCTGGACGACGCCCGCCGGTCGGGGCGCATACTGCGGACCGGCGGTGCCGCGCCCGACCACCCGGTCCACCCGCACCTGCCGGAGACCGCCTACCTGAAGGCTCAGGTACTGCAACTGGACTGATGCCGGCAGTCGTTTCGCAGGCGAAACGCGGGAAAGGCAGGGCGCCGTGACCGGATCGACCAAGGGATGGGGCAAGGGATGGGGAAGGTGGCTCCCGGCATGGCCGGGGTCCCGCCCGCGCGGTTTCCGCGGATTGGCGGCGGCCCTGGCCCTGGCGGCCTGCCTGTTGGTGCCGCCCGCCTCCTGGATCGCGGCGGAGTGGGCGCGCGGGCAGGCTCTGGACGAGCTGGCCGAGACGGCGCAGGCAAGGCTGACGCTCTATACCGCCACCCTGACCGCCGAGATCGAGAAGTACCGCGTCCTGCCGCTGACCCTGGCCTGGGACCCCGACGTGGCGGCCCTGCTCGCCTCGCCGCGCGACGTCGCCCTTGTGGACCGGGTCGACCGCAAGCTGGCGACGCTGAACGCCGGGGCGTCGCTGTCGGCGCTCTACGTCATGGCGCGCGACGGGACCACCCTGGCGTCGAGCAACTGGACCGAGGAGACCAGCTTCATCGGCCGCAACTTCGCTTTCCGCCCCTATTTCCGGGAGGCGCTGGCGGGGCGCGTCGGGCGTTATTTCGCGATGGGAACGACTTCGCAGAAGCCCGGCTATTACATTGCGTACCCGGTCTGGGCTCCCGTCTGGGCGGAGCACCACGCGGTCGGCGTGGTGGTCGCCAAGGTCGCCATGGAGCCGCTGGAGGCGACCTGGCACGACATGGCCGGCGAACGGGTCTTCGTCACCGACCGGCACGGCGTCGTCTTCATCACCAACGTCCCGGACTGGCGTTTCCGCACCCTGGCGCCGCTGTCCCCGGAGGCCCGGCGCGAGTTCGAGGCCAGCCAGCAGTACGAGGGCACCGGCCTGGAGCCCCTGCCCCGGCTGGACAGCGCCCTGGTCCACCAATCGCCGGTCCCCGACACGGACTGGAGGGTCCATGTGGCGCTCGACAGCAGGCCGGCCGACGCCCGCGCCTGGTCGGCCGGACTCAGCGCCGGCATCGCGACGCTCCTGCTGCTGGCGGCCGGGCTGGTGGTGCTCCAGCGCCGGCTGGCCATGGTGGAGCGGCTGGAATACCAGCGGCGCGCCCAGCTGATGCTGGAGCATCGGGTCACCGAGCGGACCGCCGAGCTGAGCTCCGCCAACGCGCGCCTGACCGATGAGATCGCCGAACGCGAGCGGGCGGAACAGGCGGCCCGGCGCGCCCAGGAGGACCTGATCCAGGCAGCCAAGCTGGCGGCGCTCGGCCAGATGGCCGCGGGCATCGTCCACGAGGTCAACCAGCCGATCTCCGCGATCCGGTCCTACGCCGAGAATGCCGGGCTGCTGCTGGACCGCGGGCGCCTGGACCTGGTGCGCGCCAACCTGCTGGAGATCACGGGACTGACCGAACGGGTGGCCGCCATCACCCGGCAGCTCAAGACCTTCGCCCGCAAGTCGTCCGGCATGCTGGGCCCCGTCTCCCCCCGCGTCGCGGTCGAACGGTCCATGGCGCTGCTGGGCGCCCAGGCCAACGCGCTGGGCGCCGACATGGTGCTCGAACTGCCGGACGAAACGGTGCCGGAACAGGTTCCGATGGTGCTGGCCGACGAGGCGCGGCTGGAACAGGTGGTCGTCAACCTGCTGCGCAACGCGCTGGACGCGGTTTCCACCCGCAACCGAAGGGCCGTCACGGTCAGCCTGGGGCAGGAGGACGGGCTTGTCCTGCTGAAGGTGCGCGACACGGGTCCCGGCATCCCGGAGGACGACCTGCCCCGGCTGTTCGACCCCTTCTTCACCACGAAGGAGGTGGGCGTGGGGCTGGGGCTCGGCCTGTCGATCAGCTACGGGATCGTCCAGGATTTCGGCGGCCGGATCACCGCCGCCAACCACGAGCAGGGGGGAGCCGTCTTCACGGTCGCCTTGCGCCCGGCGCCGCCGTCCGACCCGGCCCCGCCGCCCGGCTGAGTTTGCGGCCATCGTCTTTCGATTGGTTGGATTTCGGTTATCGGGGACTTGTGCCGATGGGTGCCCGGGACCATCTCGGCTTGGCCAAAGCATAAGGGTCCGGGCCCCGCTGGCGGTCGAGGCGTCGACCGTGATGTCGGACCTTCGTCAGCAACAGCCGACGCAGCAGCGTAACGGGTCATTCGGCACATGGACGCCCTTCTCGCCGTCCTTTCGGCGGACTTCCTCGGCAAGCCCGCCTGGATCTGGTTCACCTTCATCGCCATCGTCATCGCCCTCCTGGCCTTCGACCTCGGCGTGCTCCACCGCAAGACACACGAAATCGGCATCGGCGAGAGCCTCTGGCTCAGCGCCGGCTACATCGCCATGGGCTGCCTGTTCGGCACCTGGGTCTGGTGGTATTTCGGCCCCGAGCCGGGCATGCAGTACTTCACCGGCTTCTTCGTCGAGAAGAGCCTGGCGATGGACAACGTGTTCGTCATATCGCTGATCTTCAGCTACTTCGCCATCCCCCGGCTCTACCAGCACCGCGTGCTGGTCTGGGGCATCCTGGGCGTCATCGTCCTGCGCGGCATCATGATCGGCCTGGGCGCCGCCCTGGTCACCGAGTTCGACTGGATCCTGTTCATCTTCGGCGCCTTCCTGCTGATCACCGGCGTCAAGATGCTGCTGGTGTCCGACAACATGCCGGACATCGAGAAGAACCCGATCCTGAAGTTCCTGCGCCGGCGTCTCAACGTCACCGACCGGCTCCACGGCGAAAAGTTCTTCGTAAAGCTTCCGGACCCGAAAGGATCGGGCAGGATGGTGCGGTTCGTGACCCCGCTGTTCCTGGCGCTGGTGCTGATCGAGTTCGCCGACCTGGTCTTCGCGGTGGACAGCGTGCCCGCGATCTTCGCGATCACGACCGACCCGTTCATCGTCTACACCAGCAACATCTTCGCGATCCTGGGCCTGCGGGCGCTCTATTTCGCGCTGGCGGCGATGGTCCACCGGTTCCATTACCTCAAATACGCGCTGTCGCTGGTGCTGATCTTCATCGGCGGCAAGATCTTCTACAACCAGTTCTACGGCAAGCTGGACCCGGTCATCTCGCTGTCGGTCACCTTCGGCCTGCTGGCCGCCGGCGTCATCGTGTCCCTGGTCATGACCCGGGGTGGTGGCGGCGGTAGCGGGCCCAGGGCGGAGGAGGCGCCCGCCACCGCCCGCTGACGTCCTTGTGACGCATGTCCGGGGCCGCCCTTGGAAAAGGGGCGGCCCTGCGACATTTTCAGGTGAGCGCCGACGGTCCCTTCCGGATATATTAGCGCAACCTGAAACAATTGGTCCGAGGAATTCCGCCATGTCCGCCAGCCGGCCCGGAGAAGACCGGGTCCCCGCACCGGGGGCGACGGGCAGGTCATGGTGGCGCCGCCTCCTGATCGTCCCGCCCGTCCTGCTCGGCGCCTTCGTCCTCGTCACCTTCGCCCGCGACAAGGCGGTGCCCGTCCAGGTCGAGCGGGCCGAGACCGCGCGGCCGGCGCGGGTGATCGAGGTAGCGGCCCTGCCCGTGGCCCCGCGCGCCACGGGCTTCGGCCCGGTGCGCCCCGACCGGGTCTGGACCGCCATCGCCCAGGTCGGCGGCACCGTCGTCGAGATCCATCCCGAATTGAAACGCGGCGCCTTGCTTCCCGCCGGCGCCCTGCTGGTGCGGATCGACCCCGCCGACTACGAGCTGGCGATCGCCCGGATGGAGGCGCAGCAGCGCTCCACCGAGGCGCAGATCCGGGAACTGGACGTCCGCGAGGCCAACCTCCGCCAGGCGGTCGCGATCGAGCGCGAGGCGCTGGCCGTCGCCACCCAGGACGTGGAGCGCAAGCGCAACCTGTCCGCCTCGGGCGCCGGCAGCCAGTCGGCGCTCGACCAGGCGCTCAACTCGATGCTGGCCCAGCGCCAGCGGCTCCAGGGCCAGCAGACCTCGCTCGACCTGATCCCCAGCCAGCGCGACCAGCTGCGGGCAACGGCGGCCCTCCAGGACTCGCAGCTGTCCGAGGCCCGGCTGGCGCTGGAGCGGACGGAGATCCGCATGCCCTTTGCCGGCCGGATCAACGAGGTCTCGGTGGAACGCGGGCAGTACGCGGCGCCCGGCACCCAGCTCGCCGGCGCCGACGGGATCGAGCTGGCCGAGGTGGCGGCCCAGGTGCCGCTGGACCGGCTGCGGCCGCTCGTCGCCGGGCTGCTCGGCGGCGGCTCGGTCGAGCCCGACCGCGGCCTGCCGCCGCTGGACAAGCTGGGGCTGGAGGCGGTGGTCCGGCTGCGCACCGGCACCCTGTCGGCCGAGTGGCCCGCCCGTTTCGCCCGCATGGGCGACGGCGTCGATCCCAAGACGCGCACGATCGAGGTGATGGTCGTGGTGGACCAGCCCTACGCCAAGGCGATTCCCGGGATCCGGCCGCCGCTGACCAAGGGCATGTTCGTCGAGGTCGAGCTGAGGGCTCCCCCCGGCCCGCCGGTGCCGGTCATCCCCCGGGCGGCCCTGCAGCCCGGGGACCATGTCCATGTCGCCACCCGGGACGACCGGCTGGAAATCCGCCGCGTCACGGTCGCCGACGCCCATGGCGGCTTCATAGCGATTGCGGAAGGATTGAAGCCGGGCGAGCGCGTGGTGATCTCCGACCTGATCCCGGCGGTGGAGGGCATGCTGCTGGCGCCGCTCCGCGACGAGGCCGCCGAGTCCGGCCTCGCGCGGGATGCCGCCGCCGCACCCCCGATGCATTGACCGGTCACGCCCCATGATCGCCTGGTTCGCCCGCCACCCGACCGCCGCCAACCTGCTGATGCTGTTCCTGCTGGTGATCGGGCTGGTCACGGCGCCGTCGCTGCGGCGGGAGACCTTCCCCGACTTCACCCTCAGCCAGGTGCAGATCCAGGTCCCCTACCCCGGCGCCAGCGCGGAGGAGGTCGAGGAGGCCGTCTGCCAGCGCATCGAGGACGCGGTCGCCGGCGTCAGCGGCGTGGACGAGGTCCGCTGCGAATCGCGCGAGGGGCTGGCCGCCGCGATCATCGACATGGTCGAGGGCGGCAATCCCGACCGTTTCCTGGAGGACGTCAAGGCCGAGGTCGAGGCGATCACCACCTTCCCCGACCTGGTCGAGCGGCCGGTGATCAAGCGGCTCAACCTGACCGACCGGGTGGTGTCGATTGCCATCACCGGCCCGATGTCGGTGCCCGACCTGAAGATCTACGCCGAGGGCGTGCGCGAGCGCCTGCTGCGCCTGCCCGAGGTGTCCGAAGCGACGCTGACCGGCTTCTCCCAGCGCCAGATCCGGGTTGAGCTGGATCAGGGCGCGCTCCGCGCCCACGGGCTGAGCGTCGCCGACGTCGCCGGCATCATCGGCCGCCAGAGCCTGGACCAGCCGGCCGGCACCCTGGAGACGGCGGAGCGCAGCCTGACCGTCCGGTTCGCCGACGAGCGGCGGACCGTGCGCCAGCTCGCCGACCTCGTGGTGATCGGCGGGACCGGCGGCGGCGAGGTGCGGCTGGGCGCCATCGCGGCGATCACCGAACGGTTCGAGCTGGACGAGGCCAAGACCCTGTTCGACGGCAAACGCGCCGCCATGCTCCGCGTGACCAAGACCAAGCAGCAGGACACGCTGCGGGTCATGGCCGCGGTCCGCGGCTTCGTCGAGCAGGAGCTGCGCTCCGCCCCTCCCGGCGTCGGCTACGCGCTGACCCAGGACGTCTCCTCGATCGTGCAGGACCGGCTGGACATGCTGACCGGCAACGCGTTCCAGGGGATCGCGCTGGTCTTCCTGTCCATGTGGCTGTTCTTCAGCCTACGCTATTCCTTCTGGGTCGCCATGGGCCTGCCGGTGGCGCTGGCCGGCACCGTCTTCGCCATGCAGTTCATGGGCCTGTCGATCAACATGATCACCATGGTGGGCCTGCTGATCGCGCTGGGCCTGCTGATGGACGACGCCATCGTGATCGCCGAGAACGTGGCCACCAAGCTTGCCGCCGGGCTGCCGCCGATGGAGGCGGTGATCGACGGCACGCGCGAGGTCGCCTCGGGGGTTTTCGCCTCCTACGTGACCACGGTATGCGTGTTCGGGCCGCTGATCCTGATGCAGGGCGACATCGGCAAGGTGATGGCGGTCCTTCCGGTGGTGCTGATCATCGCGCTGACGGTCAGCATCGTCGAGGCCTTCCTGATCCTGCCGCACCATCTGGCGAAGAGCATCCCGCCCGGCGGCGAGCGGCGGAACGCGGTGCGGGTCCACCTCGACCGCGGGTTCGACTTCGTGCGCGACCGGCTGCTCGGCGGCCTGGTGGACCGGGCGGTCGAGTGGCGCTACCTGACGCTCGGGCTGGTGATCTGCGCGGTGCTGGTGTCGGCCGCCATGCTGGCCGGCGGCACCGTCAAGTTCCGGGCCTTCCCGCAGATCGACGGCAACGTGCTGGAGGCGCGCATCCTGCTGCCCCAGGGCACGCCGCTGGCCCGGACCGAGGAGGTGGTGGACCGGGTGACCGAGGCGCTGGACCGCGTCACGGCGCATCTCGCCCCGCGCCAGCCCGACGGCGCCGCCCTGGTGCGGGCGGTAACCGTGCGTTTCAACGAGAACCAGGACGCCTACGAGACCGGGCCGCACCTCGCCTCGGTCTCCGCCGACCTGCTGACGGCCGAGCGGCGGGACGGCACGATCGACGAGATCACCGCCCTGTGGCGGGCCGAGATCGGTCCCCTGCCCGACGTGCTGGCGCTGACCTTCAAGGAGGCGCAGGTCGGCCCCGGCGGCCTGCCGATCGACATAAGGCTGGCCGGCGGCGACCTGGACCGGCTGAAGGCGGCCTCCCTGGAACTCCAGGACTGGCTGGGCCGCTACCGGGGCGTCGAGGACCTGTCCGACGACCTGCGCCCCGGCAAGCCGGAAATGGGGCTCCGCCTGCGCGAAGGCATCTTCGGCCAGGGGCTCGACTCGGCGGCTCTGGCGGCCCAGCTCCGGGCGGCCTATTTCGGCCAGACCGCGGCGGAGCTTCAGGTCGGCAGCGAATCGATCGAGGTCGATGTCCGGCTGGCCGCGGCCGACCGAACCACCCTGGCCGACCTGGAGGATTTCCCGGTCACCCTGCCCGACGGCGGCCAGGCGCCGCTGCGCTCGATCGCGGTGCTGGAGCCGGACCGCGGCTATGCCCGGATCGGCCGGATCGACGGCCGGCGCACCGTGATCGTCCGGGGCGAGATCGACACCCGGATCGCCAACGCCAACGAGGTGATCGCGGACACCCGCGCCCGCTTCCTGCCCGAGCTGCGCGCCCGCTACCCGGAGGTCGACATCACGCTGGAAGGCCAGGAGCGGGAGCAGGGCAAGACCGGCGACAGCCTCAAGCGCGGCTTCATGATCGGCCTGTTCGGCATCTTCGTGCTGCTGAGCCTTCAGTTCCGCAGCTATGTCGAGCCGGTCATCGTCATGGTCGCGATCCCGATGGCGCTGATCGGCGTGGTCTGGGGACACTGGCTCGCCGGCTTCGACGTCTCCATGCCGAGCATGATCGGCTTCGTCTCGCTGGCCGGCATCGTGGTCAACGACTCGATCCTGCTGGTCGAGTTCGTCAAGCTCCGCGCGCGGGAAGGACGCGACGTCGTGTCGGCCGCCCGGATCGCCAGCCGCCAGCGCTTCCGCGCGGTGCTGCTGACCTCGCTGACCACCATCGCCGGGCTGCTGCCGCTGCTGGCCGAGCGCAGCCTCCAGGCCCAGGTGCTCCAGCCGCTGGTGGTCAGCCTGGTGTTCGGCCTGCTGGCGTCCACCGTGCTGGTGCTGGTGGTGGTCCCGTCGCTTTACGCGATCCTGCACGATTTCGGACTGACCGCCCTGGCCCGGGAGGACCGCGAGGCGGCCGCGGGGATCACGGCGGTCGGATGATCCCGAAGCATGACGGCAAAGAGTGGAAAATAAAGGGTTAGATTTGCGCGCCCTCGCCGGCCGGGACAGAAGACCAGGACACGAGATCGCCGGATCATGTCACTGGCCCGTGAAGGGATGTGCATGTTACAACATAGCTGTTTTCCGTGGTGGCCTGTCCGCGGCGCATCCTATACCCGTCATACCGGATAAATGGCTGAAGTCCGAACCAAGAAAAAATTATACAAATAACGGACTTGTGGGTAGAAACAAATAAATGAGGCAAAGCCAGGGGCTAGCCACTAATGTCTCGTATTAGCTTAGTCTGTAGAAACCAAGGCATTTCCACCAGGGGCCATCTGGTTTTGCTCGCTCTTGGCTTGTTCATACCGATTTCGATATTCGCGTCCTATCTGCTGCTGCATCAAGTCGGTCTCCAGCGGTCGCAGATCGAGCGGGATCTGCTCAAGGAATCGCGATCGATCACGGCCATGATCGATCGCGACATGCGCGGCGTAACGGCGATGCTGGAGACCCTGGCCCTGATGCCCTCGCTCCAGCAGGAGGATTTCGCGACCTTCCACCAGCTGGCGAGCCGGATCACCGAGCGCCACGGTATCGTCATCCTCCTGACCGACCGGACCGAGCGGCAGCGGCTCAACACGCGGGTCCCCTGGAACACGCCGCTGCCTTCCTTCTTCGACGACGATGTCGCGCGGTCCGTTCTCGAAACCAGGATGCCCCGCGTATCGGACCTGGTGATCGGGCCGGTCTCGGGGACCGAGGTCGTCGGCATCGTCGTCCCGGTTTTTCGAGCCGGAGAGGTCGCCTATTTCCTGACCGCCAGCCTTCCGTTGAAGCGCATCGAGGACATCCTGACCCAGGCCCGAATCGGCGACGGCCTGACCGCCACCGTCACCGACCGCAAAGGCAACGTCCTGAGCCGCGTGCCGGCCCGGGAGGGTCCGGATCTGGACGGCCAGAACCTGGATGGCCCGAATCGGGAGAACGCCGGGGGGGCCGGCCCCCCCGGAAGGATCGCAAGCGAGGGCGTGACGACCGCGGCCGGACCGGGAGGCGCCGATCTCGTCTCGGGCTACAGCAGGTCCGACCTGACCGGATGGGTCGCCACGGTCGACCTGCCCGACCAGGCCGTCGACGCCGCGGTCATGGCCGAAATCTGGTCTTCCGTTCTGCTCGGCAGCGTCCTGCTCGCCCTGTCCGGGCTCCTGGCCTATGGCCTGGGCCTCCGCATGTCGCGGGCGGCGCAACGGCTGACCTTGGCGGGCAGGGCGTTGCGGGGCGGCGAAGCCGTCCCCCGGATCCGCACCGGCTGGCGGGAAGCCAACGAGATCGGCCTGGCTCTCACCACCGCCTTCCAGAAATTGGACGAGAGGTCCATGGCGCTGCGCGCGGCCGAAAGCCAGTACCGTATCCTGGAGCTCGGCTCGCCGGTCGGGATCTTCCGCACCGACCCGGAGGGGCGCTGCACCGGCGTCAACGAGCGCTGGTGCGAAATGGCCGGCGCCCGGCCGGAGCAGGCGCTCGGCAATGGCTGGACCGATTTCCTTCATCCGGAGGACTACGACCGGGTCTTCTCCGAATGGCGTCGCAGCGCCCTTGAGAACCGGCCTTTCCGTTTAGAATACCGCTTCCGCACGCCGTCGGGCAAAACCACCTGGGTGCTGGGCGAATCCCTGGTTGAGCGGAACGATACGGGAGAGATCACCGGTTTCGTCGGCACCACCACGGACATAACCGCGAACAAGCTGCTGGAACGCCAGCTGATCGACGCCGAGGAACAGCTGGCCCGCGCGATGGCCGCCGGACGCATGTTCGCCTTCGACTGGGACATCGGGACCGACGAAGTGCGCAGGAGCGAAGGCTGCGCGGCGATCCTCGGCCTGGAGGGGAATGCGACGGCGGATACCGGACGGAACTTCTTCGCCACCGTCCATCCAGAGGATCGCGCGGAGTTCGCCGCCGCCGTGGCCCGGCTGGAGCCTGCTTCCCCGAACTACACCGTCTCCTACAGATACCAGCGCCCCGACGGCGCGGTGGCCTGGCTCGAGGAATCCGCAGCGGCCGTTTTCGATCGGGACGGCCGCAAGGTCCGCCTGACCGGGATCACCGCCGACGTCACCGCCCGCAAGCAGGTCGAGGCGGCGTTGCGGGAGAGCGAGGAACGCCTGCGCTTCGCGCTCGACGCCGCCGCGGTCGGCATCTGGCAGATGGACGTGACGGACACCCGCATGGCCTGGAACGATATCCAGTACCGCCTCTTCGGGATCGACCCGGCCACGCCCGCGCCGAGCCTCAATGCGTTCGGGGCACTGATCGACCCCAAGGATCGCGCCACCCTGCTGGACCGGATAGACCAGGCCGTCCGGACGGGCCGGGGGTTCGAGCTGGATTTCCGCGTCCGGCGCCCTCCGGATCCGCTCCGGCAAGGGGAGGAGGTCCGCTGGCTGTCGATCCGGTGCGGCGTGCAGCGGAATGCGGCCGGCAAACCAGAGCGCATCATCGGGGTCAATTGGGACGTCACCGAGCGCAAGACCGCCGAGGCCATCCTGCGGGACAGCAACGCGGCCCTGGAGGCGCGCGTCGCCGAGCGCACCCGCGCGCTGACCGACGCCGCCCGGGAACTCACGGCGGAGATCCGCCGGCGGGAAGAGACCCAGGCGGCGCTGCTGCAGTCCCAGAAGCTGGAAGCGCTGGGCCAGCTGGTCAGCGGCGTCTCGCACGACTTCAACAACATCCTGGCTGTCATCCAGAGCAGCTACAGCCTGCTCAGGCGGCGGATCGACGTTCCGGAGCAGGTCAGGATCCTCGACCTGGGGGAGCAGGCTGTGGTCCGCGCGACCGGCCTGATCCATCACCTGCTGGCCTTCGCCCGGCGGGAGGAGACGCAGCCGGCCCTGGTCGATTTGGCCGCGATCCTGCGCGAAAGCGAGGACATGATCTGCCACACCGCGGGCAGCGGGGTGCGTTGCGCCTTCGACCTCCAGGACGATCTCTGGCCGGTGATCGTCGACCCCTCGCGCCTGAACGCGGTCCTGCTGAACCTAGCGGCCAATGCCCGGGACGCCATGCCGAACGGCGGCGAGCTGGAGATATCGGCCCGGAACCTTCCCGCCGACGAGCGCACGGGATCGCGGGAGGGAATCCTCATCTCCGTGAAGGACAGCGGCGTGGGCATGACTCCGGAAGTGGTCGCCCGGGCGTCGGAGCCCTTCTTCACCACCAAGCCGCGCGGCAGGGGCACCGGCCTGGGCCTCGCCTCCGCCCATGCCCTGACCACGCAGTCCGGCGGCAAGCTGCGCATCCTCAGCGCCATCGGGACCGGTACGACGATCGAACTGCACCTGCCGCGCGCCCAGATCTCGGCGCACAAGGACGAGCAACTGCCGGACGCCGGGGCTGCCCCGCCGGAAGGCGCCACGATCCTGCTGGTGGACGACGACGACAGCCTCCGGGCGCTGACAGCGCACCTGCTGCGCGATCTCGGCTACGCCGTGATCGAGGCCCGGAGCGCCGAGACCGCGATCGCGCTGGCGCATCTCACGGACCCGCTGGACCTCGTCGTGACCGACATCATGATGCCGGGCGACTCCGGCCCGGTGCTGGGGACCCGGCTCCGGCTCGACCGGCCGAACCTGCCGGTCCTGTTCATCAGCGGCGACCGCGAGGACACCGTTCCGGACGGCGAGCGGCTGCTCCGGAAGCCGTTCAGCAAGGCACAGCTTGCCGAGGCGGTCCTGGAACGGCTGGGCCGCCTTCCGCCGGCACTTCAGGCAGAACCCGCGGCGGCGGACAAGCTGCGCAACCGGTTGAGGAGTCCCCGCCTGCGCGATGCCTATGACCGCTGGAAGAAGGCCCGGGCCACGGACGGCGGCCTGCCGGGGCCTGATCTTTTCCCACCCGACGACGGGTCCGTGGCCGACAACGGCTTCCTGGTCGAAGTGATCGGCAGCGGCCGCACCGGGGAGTTCCGCTACCTGCGGATCGGCGACGAACTCGCCCGGAGGCTGGGCCGGCCGTTGGTCGGCGAACTGGTCGATGATGGCGGAGAAGAGCTTGGCTCCGCCGGCGCCTCGTACCGCCGGTGCATCGAATCGGAATCGCCCTCCTACGAATATGCCCGCTACGCGCTTGCCGACGCGGCGCCGCTGCTGTTCGAACGGCTGCTGCTGCCCCTCTCGTCGGACGGCACCCTGGTGACCCACATCCTGGGCATCGCCTGTTTCACCGATCTCACGGGTCCCGACGCCCAACAACGGAGCAGGCCATGAACGACTCGTCCGAAGTCGATTTCGACATGCCCGACCTCGCCGGGGCCATCGAACGGTTGTCAGGGTCCGAGGTCGATGCGCTGTCTTTCGGAGCGATCCGGCTCGACGCCAAGGGCGACGTGACCTTCTACAGCGCCGCGGAGGCGCGGCTTTCCGGCTACGGGACGCGTCCGGCGCTGGGCCGGTCGTTCTTCACCGACATGGCGCCCTGCATGGACGACAAGGAGTTTCGCGGCCGGATCGACCACGCCAGGGCCGCCGGCAAGTACAACCTGGAGTTCGGCTGGATCGGCGATTTCGCAGACCGCGCGCGGGAACTCCAGGTGCGCATCCAGCCCGCCTCGGACGGCGGCTGCTGGATCTTCATCCGGCGCGACTGACTTGCCGCAAAGCGGTTGCCCTACCGCCGGAACACCCCGACCAGCTCGACATGGGACGACCAGAGGAACTGGTCGACCGGCGTGACCCGCTCCAGTCGATAGCCGCCATCGACCAGCGTGCGGGCGTCGCGCGCGAATGTCGCCGGGTTGCAGGACACGCCGACCACCGTGGGGACGGCCGACGCGGCGAGTTGGACCGACTGGGCGCGGGCGCCGGCGCGCGGCGGATCGAAGACCACCGCATCGAAGCGGGAAAGCTCTTCGGCCTCCAAAGGATCGGCGAAGAGGTCGCGGCGCTCCGCCGTCACGCCCGCCCGCCCCCGGCCGGCGGCCACCAGCGCCCCGTGGGCCGCGGCATCGCCCTCTACCGCGTAGACGGCGGTCCCCGGGACGGGTCGCGAGGCCAGGGGAAAGGTGAAGGTGCCGAGCCCGGCGAACAGGTCGGCGACGCGGGCGGTGGGGCCGACCCCTGCCAGCACTGCCTCGACCAGTGCCGCCTCGCCCGCGGCGCTCGCCTGAAGGAAGGCCCCGGGCCCCACCGGAACGGCGACCCCGCCGAACCGGGCATGGAGCGCCCGGCGGGCGGCGATCGGCTCCACCTCGGCCGTGGCGGATCGGCGCCATGACAGGCGGCCGATGTCGTTGGTCTCCGCGAAGGCGGCCATGTGCTCCCGCGCATCCAGCCCGGGTTCCGGGCCGCCGGTCAGCAGCAGGTCGATGCCGCCGTCCAGCACCGCCACGGCGACATCGGCCGTGCCGCCGTCAGGCAGGATGGCGCAGAGTAGGGCTTCGAGCGGAGCCAGCAGGTCCAGGATCGCCGGCTCGACCACAAGGCAGCCGGTCACCGCGGCGATCCGGTGGCTCGACCGCTCGTTGAAGCCCAGGACGCATCGGCCGCCGCGCCTGGCCGCCGCGAAAGTGGCGCGCCGGCGACTCGCCGCGGGGGTCCGGACGGTCGGCGCAACCTCGGCGCCGGCAAGCCCGGCGCGGGCCAGCGCGGCCGATACCTGGGAGCGCTTCCAGGCGCCATAGGCCGCATCCTCCAGATGCTGGAGCGCGCAGCCGCCGCAGGTGCCGAAATGGCGGCAGGGCGGGACCGCGCGGTCCGGGCCGGGTTCCGCCACCTCCAGCAGGGTGGCGGCGACTCCGTCCCCGCGCGGCTCGCCGAGGGCCGCGCGGACGCGGTCGCCGGCCACCGTCAGCGGCACGTACACCCGGCGTCCGGCATGCTCGGCGAGGCCATCGCCGCGCGCGCCGATTTCCCGTATCTCGAGCGTCACCGGAGCGCCGCCGCCGGGCGCGGGCTTCTTGCGCTGGTGCCGCCGCTGCGGTCGGCGCTCCATGGATCAGCCGGCCAGCGCGGTCAGGCGCGCGCGGACGTCGGCCGGGATTTCGACCGAGCGGCGCTCGGCCACGTCGATGATCACGCAGATCGCCTCGCTGGTCGCGATGCAGGTATCGTCCCGGAACACCGCGCCGGCCAGCGTCAGCGACGAACGGCCGAACCGGGTCACCCGCAGGCCGATCCGGATCCGGTCGGGATAATGCAGCTCGGCCCGGAAATCGATGGTGAGCCGCGCGATCACGACCGATCGCGGACCCGATACCGGCGAATTGCCGGAATCATGGAATAGCGCCACCCGGGCGCTCTCGAAATAGGTGCTGATGGCGGCGTTGTTGACGTGCCCGACGGGGTCCAGGTCGGCGAAACGGACGGTCTCGTCGATCCAGTACCGGTAGAAGTCCGGGCTGGTCGCTTCCGGAGTTTCCGTATCTGCCATGTCATTCATCCTCGGTCTGCCTTTGGTCAGGGTCTGTCTGCGATCAGGGTCCGCCTATCGGGGCCTGGCGGCGATCCGGAGCTTCCACCCGGCGGGACCGCTTCCGCTCCGGCCATTCCCGGGATGCAGCAAAGCGGGTTTTCGTTCGTTATCGCAAGGGAAGCCGGTGCCGCGGCGCGGGGCATATTTGCCACGCGCCTTTCGATCCGGAATGCTATAGCTCGCACATCGACCCATCACCATACGCGACCACCACGCCCCAAGGGGATCCTGAAATGACCGACCAGAACAACAGCCCTGCCGAAGCCATGTTCGACAAGGCGCTCGACATCGCCGAGAAGCACCTCGAGGCGGCGATGAAGGAAGGCGGGCCGCTGTCCTCCTATGTCGCCGTCGCCATGATCGAGGCCGCGGTCAACCAGGCGGTCGAGGAGACCAGCCACGCCGACGTGGTCGACATGCTGCGCGACTTGGCCAGCCAGATCGAGCAGGATGCCGAGGAAGAGGACTGACCGGGGCGCCATGGTTCCCGCCACGTCCGGAGCGGGGTGCGCCTGAAGCCCGGCGCCCCCTTAGTGGGTGACTCTTTCCCGGACCCATCCGGCGACGATCTGGCTCGCTTCCAGGGTCGGGACCAGGGGGCAATGCCAGAGATAGATGGTCAGGGCGGCTTCGAACGCGAAGCGGTCGGGCTGCCCTTTTCCACGAAGCTCCCGATAGGCTCGGACGACCGCCGGCATGCAGGCCTCGGCCTTTCCGCCGGATCCTTCGGGCGGAATGCTTGTCATGTGCGCCTGGAACTCATTGCCTGAAAATCGCTGAACCCGGTGTCACTTGTCGCCGCCGGGCTTGGACGCCCGGTTCGTCGGGACGCCGTAGAGCTCCAGCCGATGCCCGATCAGTTCATAGCCGAGATCCCGGGCGATCCGCTCCTTCAGCCGCTCGATCTCCTCGTTGACGAACTCGATCACCTCGCCGGACTGGAGATCGATCAGGTGGTGGTGGTGTTCCTCCCGATTTTCCTCGAACCGCGACCGGCCGTCGCCGAAATCCAGCCGCTCGATGACGTTCGCCTCTTCGAACAGGCGCACGGTACGATAAACGGTGGCGATGCTGATCTTGGGATCTATCTCGACGGCACGACGGTAGACCTGCTCGACATCGGGATGGTCGGTCGATTCGGAAAGCACCCGGGAGATCACCCGGCGCTGCTCCGTCATCTTCAGACCTTTTTGGACGCACAGTTCTTCCAGGCGCGTGGGCATGGGTTCCTCGATTTTCTGCGGACTAGCGCTCTAGACTAAACTGTTTCTAAAGTGGGTTCGCCTGTCCGTTCGACAAAATAATTTCCGTCATCGGGCATACCAGGGTCCCGGGATCGAGATTGTGACATGGGTTCCCCCGATTCCGCCACCGGCATCAGCGGCCCCGGCCGTTCCGGCGTCGCCGGACCCGGTCCGCATGGTCGCCCCGATCTGCCGGATCAGCCCCTTGACAAGCCTGAGACCCAGGCCGCGGTCGGTATTGGCGCCGGACATGCCGACGCCGTCGTCCGAAATCTCGAGCACGGCGCCGTCGCCTTCGGCGCGCAAGCTGACGCGGATCGTTCCACTGCCGCCGGGGAAGGCATGCTTGAAGGCGTTCGCCACAAGCTCGTTGGCGATCAGCCCCAGGGGAATGGCCGTTTCCAGGTGGCAGAACAGGGGGTCGCCCGAAACCTCCAGCTTGATCCCGGGAGAGTCGCCGAAGGTGCGGGCCAGGGTATCGCATAGCCCGCGCAGCTGGCGATCGAAGTCGATCCGGGAGAATTCCTTCGAGGCATAGACCTGCTCGTGGATCCTGCCCATGACGCCGATCCGCTGCCCGATGATCTCCATCCGGTCGCGGGCCTCCCGATCCTCAATCTGCATCGCCTCGAGCTGGATCAGGCTCCAAACAACCTGAAGGTTATTCTTGACACGGTGATGCACCTCCTGAAGCAGCTCCTGGCTCTCGGCCAGCGAGGCGGCCAGGCGGTGCTGGGTTTCCTTCAGGTCGGTCACGTCCAGGGCGACGCCGTCCCAGGCCGTCTCGTTTTCGCCGGTCAGCACGGGGCGCGCCATGACGCGGACCCAGCGGACCGGTCCGGCGGCCGGGCCGATCCTGGCCTCCAGGTGCCGAGCTTGGAGAGGTGGCGCTTCCGGAGCTTGTGGCCGGATGCCGCCCTCGGCCGGCCGGAAGACTTCCCGCCAGCCGTCGCGGTCCTCGGGGTGGATCAGCTGCTCCAGCTCGTCGGCGCCCGGCGGTGCTTCCGGCACCTCTCCGGCAAGGCTGTTCAGCCCCGCGCTCAGATAGGGATAGCGTATCGCGCCATCGGGGTCGCGGACCCGCCGGAAGATCACGCCGGGCAGGTTGGCCGCCACGTCGGCGAGCCGGCGTTCAGCCATCCGCTCGCCCTCCAGCGCCAGCAGCCTGCGCTCCATGGCATGCCGGCGGCTGGCGTTGCCGACCAGCAGCGCGCCGAGCCCGACGGTGGCGACCAGCGCGAGGAGGCCGCCGCCGGCCACCGCCATGAGCGACCGGCGCATGGGGCCGGCCACCGTTTCGCCGGGCGCCGCCACGACGACGGTCCAGCCGGTCGAGGCCGACGTGACGAAGGCGCTGTAAACCTCCTCGCCCTCCTTGGTGCGAGCGAAGAAGAAGGTCCGGTCATCCTGGTCGATCCGCTGCCGGAGGGACTCCGTCACCGGCTTTCCGACGAATTCCTCTTGCCTGCGGGTCCGGGCGAGGATCACCCGCTCGGTGTCGAGGGCCGCGCCGAGCCAGTCGGCCGGCATCGTCGGCCCGCCCAGCGCCGCGCTGAGCGCCCGGTTGCGCAACGCAGCCGACAGGGCATAAACGGCCGTACCGTTCCGCAGCACCGGAACCACGATCGAGACGAAGGGCTCGCCTTGCGAGTCATGCCGGACCTCGCTCACCATCGGCAACCTTGCCGTCACGACATCGCGGACCATTTCGGGCGACGGCGGCGAAGTCGTCGCGTCCATGCCGCCCCCGGCGGGCAAAGTCAGCAGCACGGTTCCGTCGCCGGCCCGCAGCAGCCGCAACGATAGCCAGTTCCCACGGCTTTCCAGCAGCCGGCGCGCCACCACCGCGAAACCGACGATGTCGTTGTCGTCGAGATGGATGGAGGTCGCCAGCGACTCCAGCCCCGCGATGTTGGACACGAGTTCGCGGTCCAGCGCATCCTCGAGTGCCGCGGCGGCGTGGTTGAGCATGTGCTCGACCGTCTCCTTCTGCTGGCGGTCGAACAGCACGACCATGGCGCTGGAGAACGCCAGGAGCGGCAGCAGGACGGCCGTGGCGAGGACAGCGATCTGAAGGCGTTGCTTCATGGCAGGCTTGAACTCGAATCTGTCCGGGTTCGCCGGGGCGAGAGCAGCTGGGGACGATGTCAGCGGGGCCGAAGGGCAACTCTTATCCGGTTTGACAGTACGGTGACAGTCGATAGTTCGTCAGAACTCGAACCCGCGGGCCGTGATGCTCCCGATATGTCCCTACTCCCCGATCCACCAAGCGTCGATCACCATGCCGTAGACCGGGGTCACCGCCGGCCGGCGGAGCCGGGACCAGTAGGCGACCCGGTCGTCCGGCAGGTGGTAGAGCGGAACGGCATAGTGTCCCCAGGTCAGCGCCCGGTCCAGCGCCCGGACCCGGGCGACCAGGTCGGCCCGGTCCCGGGCCGTGCCCAGCCCCCGCGCCAGCGCGTCTACCGCCGGGCTGCGGATGCCGGCGTAGTTCCGGCTGCCCTCCTGGCCGGCCGCGTCGCTGCCCCAGTAAAAGAGCTGCTCGTTGCCGGGCGACAGGGTGGAGGTCCAGCGGTTCAGCGTCATGTCGAAGTCGAAACTCTCCAACCGGGCCTGGTACTGGGCGCTGTCCACGGTACGGACGCGCGCCGAAACCCCGATGCGCCGCAGCGCCCTGGCATATTCCAGTGCCACCTTCTCGTCTCCCGGCGATACCAGCAGGATCTCGAACTCCAGGGGGGCGCCGCCGGCATCGACCAGACGGCCGTCCCGGACGGTCCAGCCCGCTTCGGCCAGCAATTCCTGGCCCCGGCGCAGGTTGGCGCGCAGTCCCGCCGGTCCGCTTCCGTCGGTCGCGGGCGGGGTATAGGCGGGTCCGAACGCCTCGGCGGGCAGGTGGCGTCGCAGCGGCTCCATCACCGCCAGTTCGGCCGGCCCCGGCGGACCGGCGGCCGCCAGCTCGGAATTGGGGTAGTAGCTGGCCGTCCGGCGATAGGCCCCGTGGAACAGGGTGCGGTTGATCCAGTCGAAGTCGAGCGCGTAGCCCAGCGCCTCGCGCACCTTCGGGTCGGCGAACGCGGGGCGCCGGGTGTTGAAGATCAGGCCGCGCATCGGCTCCGGCCGGCCGTGAGGCAACCGTTCCAGCGTGACCCGCCCGTCGCGCGCGGCCGGGAAATCATAGCCGGTCGCCCATTTGGCCGGGTCGGTCTCGCGCCGGAAATCGTAGGCTCCGGCCTTGAACGCCTCCAGCGCCACGCTGTCGTCACGGTAATAGTCATAGCGGATCTCGTCGAAATTGTACTGGCCTCGGTTGACGCCGAGGTCGCGGCCCCAATAGTCCGGCACCCGCTCGTAGGCGATCGAGCGCCCCGGCTCGAACCGCGCGACCCGGTACGGCCCGCTGCCCAGCGGCGGCTCCAGCGTGGTCCGGTCGAACTCGCGGTCCTTCCAGTAATGTTCCGGCAGGATGGGCATCAGGCCCATGATCAGGGCCATTTCCCGATCGATGTCCCCGGTACCCTGGGCGAAGGTGAAGCGCACGCTCCGCTCGCCGGTCCGGGCGGCGTGTGACACCCGCGCATAGTAGCTGCGGTGGTTGGGCCGGCCATGGTCGCGCAGGGTACGCCACGAGAACAGCACGTCGGCCGGCGTGATCGGCACGCCGTCGTGCCAGCGCGCCGATGGGTTCAGGGTGAACTCCACCCACGACCGGTCCTCCGGCACCGTGACGGACTCGGCGATCAGCCCATAGAGCGAGAACGGCTCGTCCCAGCTCCGCTGCATCAGGCTTTCCGTCACATAGCCCAGCCCCAGCGCTGCGCGGCCGCGGACGATGAAGGGATTGAGCGTGTCGAAGGTGCCCCCGGCGGCGTTGCGGAAGACGCCCCCCTTGGGCGCCGCAGGGTCGGCATAGTCGAAATGGTCGAACCCGGCGGGATAGCGCGGATCGCCGTGCATGGCGATGGCGTGGGCCGGACGCGCCTCGTCCGCAGCGGCGAGCCCGGCGGCAGGCGCGGCGGCAAGGAAGGCCGGGACGAGGAGGACCGCCAGCAGGCGGCGGATCGGAATTCCATACATGGGCGGCGAGTGTCGGCATCCGGCCGCCCGCGCGCAAGCTGGATCGACCGGCCGGACTCCACCAAAGAGCGGCTACCAAGGAAGCAGCACTCAAGGGGTGCGACCAATAGGAGCCGTGACGATGCGCCTATTTGCAAGTATGGCCGGTTTATGGTCTCTACGCTAAACTCCGGCACGCGCCGCAAGCCCGGTGCCAGAAACCTGGTGGAAGAGCCGGCGCGGTCGGGGCCGCGCCAAACGGGCGCAACCGATCGGAACCGAGGGAAAAGTTCATGGATATCTCGAAGATCCCAGTGGGCAACGACGCACCGTGGGACGTCAACGTCATCATCGAAATCCCGATGGGCGGCGAGCCGATCAAGTATGAAGTCGACAAGGAAAGCGGCGCGCTGTTCGTCGACCGGTTCCTGCACACGGCCATGTACTATCCGTGCAACTACGGTTTCATCCCGCACACCCTGTCCGACGACGGCGATCCGTGCGACATGCTGGTGGTCGGCCGCCGGCCGATCCAGCCGGGCGCCGTCCTGCGGTCGCGGCCGATCGGCGTGCTGATCATGGAGGACGAGGCCGGCCAGGACGAGAAGGTCCTCGCGGTTCCGGTCAACAAGCTGCACCCGTTCTACAGCGACGTGAAGTCCTACAAGGACCTGCCCGAGATCCTGCTCGACCAGATCGCGCACTTCTTCCAGCACTACAAGGACCTGGAAAAGGGCAAGTGGGTCAAGATCAAGCGCTGGGGCGACGCCGAGGAGGCCGCCAAGATCATCCAGCAGTCGATCGACAAGTATAACGCCGAAGGGTGACCGGATCCCGGGCGATCGACCGGGTGACCGTCCTGCGGGGCGATATCACCCTCTGCCGGGTGGATGCGATCGTCAACGCCGCCAACAGCGCCCTCAAGCGCGGCGGCGGCGTCGACGGCGCGATCCACCGGGCGGCCGGCCCCGAGCTCCAGCGGGAGCTGGACGGAATCGGCGGCTGCCCCACCGGCGAATGCCGGATCAGCGGCGCCTACGGCCTTCCCGCGTCGAGGCTGATCCACTGCGTCGGGCCGGTCTGGCGCGGCGGTTCCGCGGGCGAGGACGCGGCGCTCGCCGGCTGCTACCGTTCGGCCCTGCTGCTCGCGGACGGTCACGGGCTCGCGACCATCGCCTTTCCCGCCATCAGCACCGGCATCTACGGCTTTCCCCCCGGGCGCGCGGCGCGCATCGCGGTCGATACCGTGGTCGGCACGCTGGCCGGCCTGCCCGGGATCGCCGAAGTCCGGTTCGTCTGCTTCGACGAAGCCACCGCCGGCCTCTACCGGGAGCTGCTTGGGGCGTAATACCGCACCCGCCCCCCGGAACCTTGAATTGTCGGGATGGTCCCGCGCGGGTATGGTGCCCCGCATCAAAGAGACCTCCGTCCCGCCGGCCGGTTGTCGGCGCCGGGGCCGGATGGCTTGATCACGATCCGGGACCGGCCATGACCGTTCGCAATCTCGAAGCCCTGCTGAAGCCCACGTCGATCGCCCTGATCGGCGCCAGCCGCCAGCCGAAATCCATCGGCGCGGTCGTGGCCCGAAACCTGTTCAACGCCGGTTTCGACGGGCCGGTGATGCCGGTCAACCCGCACGAGCGGTCGATCGAGGGCGTGCTGTGCTATCCCACGGTCGAATCGTTGCCGATCACCCCGGACCTCGCGGTGATCTGCACCCCGCCCGACACGGTCCCCGACCTGGTCCGCCGGCTGGGCGAGCGCGGCACCAAGGCGGCGATCGTCATCACCGCCGGCTTCGGCGAGCTGGGACCGGAGGGCAAGGCCCTCCAGCAGCGCGTCCTGGACGCAGCGCGCCCCCACCTGATGCGGATCGCCGGGCCGAACTGCCTGGGCGTCATGGTGCCCGGGCGCGGCATCAACGCCAGCTTCGCCCACGTGAATCCCATCAAGGGCGACATCGCGCTGATCGCCCAGTCCGGCGCCGTCGTGACCTCCATCGCGGACTGGGCGACCAGCCGAAATGTCGGCTTCAGCCACCTGATCTCCCTGGGCGGCATGGCCGACGTGGATTTCGGCGACCTGCTCGACTACATGGCGGCCGACTACAACACCCGCGCCATCTGCCTCTATGTCGAGGCGATCACCCACGCCCGCAAGTTCATGTCGGCGGCCCGTGCCGCGGCGCGCCAGAAGCCGGTCATCGTGATCCGCTCGGGCCGCACCGACGAGGCGGCGAAGGCCGCCAGCTCCCACACCGGGGCGCTGGCCGGCCATGACGACGTCTACGACGCGGCCTTCCGGCGCGCCGGCATGCTGCGCGTGGTCGAGCTGGACGAGCTGTTCGACGCCGTCGAGACGCTCGCCATGGGCGTGCAGATCACCGGCGACCGGCTGGCGATCGTGACCAACGGCGGCGGCATCGGCGTGATGGCGACCGACACCTTGATCGAGGAAGGCGGCTGCCTCGCCGGATTGGACGAGAGCGTGATGGCGAAGCTGAACGCCGTCCTGCCGCCGACCTGGAGCCGCGGCAACCCGATCGACATCATCGGGGACGCCTCGGGCAAGCGCTATGCCGACACCCTCGCGGCGCTGGTCGGCGACCGCAACCATGACGCCATCCTGGTTATCAACTGCCCGGTCGCGGTCGCGGACGGCGCCGAGTCGGCGCGGGCCGTGGTGGATGCCCTGAAGGGCCGCAAGCATCCGGTCCTGACGAGCTGGCTCGGCGACTCCTCCGCGCAGGAGGCGCGGCACCTGTTCGCCGCCAACCGGATCCCGACCTACGAGACGCCGAGCAAGGCCGTCCGCGCCTTCATGCACCTAGTGCGCTACCGCAAGAACCAGGAACTGCTGATGGAGACTCCGGTCAGCACGCCCGAGCAGTTCCAGGTGGACGAGAAGGCCGCACGCGCCGTGATCGACGCGGCGATCGCCGACGGCAGGGGCTGGCTCAGCGAGTTCGAGGCCAAGCATGTCCTGGAAGCCTACGGCATCCCGGTGGTCGAGACGCTGAAGGCCGGCACGCCGGACGAGGCGGCCGAGGCCGCGCGCCGCATCGGCAAGCCGGTGGCCCTCAAGATCCTGTCCGTGGATATCATCCACAAGTCCGACATCGGCGGCGTCCAGCTCCACATCAAGACGCCGGAGGAAGTCCGCGCCAAGGCCGTCGCCATGCTGGAGCGGGTCCGGGCACTGCGGCCCGATGCCGACATCGAGGGCTTCACCGTCCAGGCCATGGCGAGCAAGCCCGGCGCCCACGAGCTGATCGTCGGCGTCGCCGACGACCCGCTGTTCGGGCCGGTGCTGCTGTTCGGCCAGGGCGGCACCTCGGTCGAGGTGGTCCAGGACAAGGCGCTGGGACTGCCGCCGCTCAATACCAACCTTGCGCGCGAGATGATGTCCCGGACCAGGGTCTGGAAGCTGCTCCAGGGCTACCGCGACCGGCCGCCCGCCGCGAACGACCAGGTGGCGCTGACCCTGATCAAGGTCAGCCAGCTGATCACCGATATCGCCGAGATCGTCGAGCTGGACATCAACCCGCTGCTGGCCGACGACACCGGCGTGCTGGCGCTCGACGCCCGCATCAAGGTGGCGGTGCCCGCCCTCGTCCCGGGATCCCGGCGGCTCGCGATCCGGCCCTACCCGAAGAAGCTGGAGAAGCGGGTCAAGCTCAACGACGGGCGCGAGTTCCTGCTGCGCCCGATCCGGCCCGAGGACGAGCCGATCATCCACCGGATGTTCGAGCGCATGACCCCGGAGGACATCCGCCTGCGCTTCTTCGCGCCGATGAAGCGCCTGTCGCACCAGATGGCCGCCAAGCTGACCCAGATTGACTACGACCGCGAGATGGCCCTGGTCGCCGTGGCCCAGATGGCCGACGGCCAGGACGAGCTCTACGGCATCGTCCGCATCGCCGCCGATCCGGACAACCAGAAGGCCGAATACGCCGTGATGGTCCGCAGCGACATGAAGGGCAAGGGCCTGGGCTATGTCCTGATGACCCAGATCATCGAGTATGCCCGTTCCCGCGGCATCGGCGAGGTGTTCGGCGAGGTGCTGCGCGAGAACACCACCATGCTGGCGATGTGCCACGAGCTGGGCTTCACCCGGCGTGAGAACCGCGAAGAGCCGGGCGTGGTGGAGGTCCGTATTTCCCTGACCGAGCCATCCGGCGACGCCTGACCGGCCGCTCCCCCGGGGAACCTCCCTCCGCCCTCCGCGTTGGAGAGCCGACGCGGAGGCAAATTGATCGACCGACTGGATACCGATACGGACCACGAGGCGGCGCAGCGCCGCCTGCTCCGGCGCAACAGGAGGCTGGCCACCGGGCTCCTGCTGTTCGCGGCCAGCCTGTTCGTGGCCCTGCGCTTCGTGCCGGAGCCGGGATTCTGGATCCTGCTGCTGCGCGCCGCGTCGGAGGCGGCGATCGTCGGCGCGCTGGCGGACTGGTTCGCGGTGACCGCGCTGTTCCGCCGGCCCCTGGGCCTGCCGATCCCGCATACCGCGATCATCCCGTCCAGCAAGGACCGCATAGGCGACGGGCTCGGCAGCTTCGTCGAACGCAACTTCCTGGAGCCGTCGCTGGTGGTGGCGAAGCTCCGCTCGGTCGATCCGGCGGCGCGGCTGGTGCGCTGGCTGAACGCGCCGGGCACGGCGGAGGCGCTGGCCGCCCGTCTGGTCGCGACCCTGCCCGGGGTGATCCGGTCGATCGAGGACCGCGAGTTGCGAGACTTCTTCGGCCGGGCGCTGGGCGAGCAGCTGCGCGGGACCGAAGTTGCGCCGCTGATCGGCAAGGTGCTGGGCGTGCTGGTCGCCAGCGGCCAGCACCAGCCCCTGCTGGAACGCGCGGTAGCCTGGGCGCTCGACCTGATCGACCGCAACCAGGGCCGGCTGGAGGCGATGGTCGGCCAGCGCAGCGGCTGGTGGATCCCCAAGGCGATCGACCGGCGGGTCGCCCGCTCCCTGGGCAGCGGGGCGCACGACTACCTGAAGGAGCTGCTCGACCCGGCCTCGCCGATGCGCATCCGCATGGAGCTGGCGATCGAGGATCTGGCCCGCGACCTCCAGGACGACGCCGACACCCGCGCCCAGGTCGAGGCGGCCAAGGCCCGGCTGCTCGACCAGCCGGAAATCCAGGCCTGGCTCGCCGGGTTGTGGGACGAGGTGCGCCGGATCACTCTGGACGACCTGGAACGGCCCCAGGGCCGGACGCGCGAGGCGCTGGTCACCGGCCTGAAATCGCTGGGGTCGGCGCTGGAGTCGGACCCCGCGATGCGGGCCCGCCTCAACGCCTCGGCCGAGCGGCTGGCGCTGGACCTGATCTCGCCCTGGCGGCGCGGCATCGGCCGCTTCATCGCCGAGGTGGTCCACGGCTGGGACGCCCGGACGGTGTCGGACCGGATCGAGACGGCGGTCGGCAGCGATCTGCAATATGTCCGCATCTCCGGCACCATCGTCGCGGCCCTGGTCGGCTCCACCCTGTTCCTGGTGACCCGGCTGATCGAGTGACGCCGGTCAGCGCCGGCCTTGCGACTCCAGCAGGGCGGCGGCCGAGGTTTCTCCCAGGTCGGCCGCCCGGCGGTACCAGAGGGCGGCGGCCTCCGGATCGCCGGCGACGCCCCGGGCGCCGATCGAGCCGAGATAGGCCGGGTCCAACGTCCGGCCGACCGCCAGCGCGCCCCGAGCACTGCCCTGGGATGCCGCCGTCTCGAACAGCAGCCGGGCCGAGGCGATGTCTCCCAACGCCATCAGGCGGTCGCCCCGGTCCAGCAGGGCGTCCTCGGCCATCGCCGGAATCCGCGTTTGTGGCAGCGGTTCGGACAGTGGTTCGGGTTCGGGCAGCGGGTCGGTCGTGGAGTCGTCGGCACGAGGCTGCTCGTCTTCCAGTTCGGCCACCATGACCGCCGCCGGCTCGGATGCCCCCATGCTGGCCGCCGGTTCCGGAACGACCGAACTGACCACGACGGTGTTCGGATCATCGGAGACATGCACCGTCGGCACGCCGTGCCTGGGCACGGGGGCGATGAACGCGGTCGTCGCGACGGCCAGGGTGATGCCGGTGACCAGTGGCAGGATCCGGCCGCGGCGCGGAGTCGGCGGAATGCGCATTCTTCCGGGCGCCGCCCGTTCCGGCAGATCCGGAGGCGCATCGCGACTCTCCGCAGCCCTGGCACGCGGCACGGTTTCAGCCTGCGCCCGCAGATCCTCCAGGACATCCTGCATGGAGCGCCGGGAGACCGCAGGGCTGTGCGGCTGGTCCGCTCGCGGCGCGGGCCGTGCCAAGTCGAGCGGCCGGAACGTGGGGAATTCCGAAGCCGCCTCGGCCGTCGCGGACGCGCGCACGGCCGGGATACTATTTTCGTTCATTGAGACGGAACACGAAGATACCTGATGCTGCCCCTGGTCCAGGGATCCCTGGGCGGGAATGGCCCCCGCCACGGCTTTCCACCATGGAGAGCGCGCCTCGTCAGGCTAGCAGACGGACGAGCGCCTGGGACCCGCGCAGCAGTCCATAGACTTGCGGTATACCACTTTGGATTTTCGCTACTTGGAAAAAAACCTAGCCAGTGGTCTTCCCGCTGGAAGACCATCACTGGAGGAAAATGGCGCGAGTGACGGGACTTGAACCCGCGGCCTCCGGCGTGACAGGCCGGCGCTCTAACCAACTGAGCTACACCCGCGTCGTGGGGACGCGTATCTACGATCCCGCGGAGCCATTGTCCAGAGCCGATTTTCATTTTTTTTCGCGAGGCGTGCATTTTTCGGTGTTGGCGACCGCTTGACAGCTTGATGACAAAGGCACATCATAAAGATGTAGCAAGAACGAGGAGGTCGTCAGATCAGGATAAACTTCTCCGTGGTCGGTTCTCCGGCCAGAATCCAGAAGATAGGCCAATGGCCGATTGATTGGAGGGTGAGTAAAATCCATGAGTCCGCCGGCGATTACATGAGCTTGCCGTCGATACGGCACTTCACATGCTACCAAAATTAATCCGGTATTGCACCGGAATGTGGTAACGTCTTAACCGTTATCGAACCCCCGCTGCCCTCGAGCATGCGGGGGTTCTTGCTTTCGGGACCCCGTTCAGCGGTCCGGACCCGCCGGCTGGCTGCCGTGCAGTTCACCGCTTCCGGCCTCGGAACTCCGGCCACCGGATTTCTCCGCCCGCAGTTCCTCCGATCCGGGCGCCAGGGACCGGAATTCCGATGCATCCTCGCCCGGCTTCTTGACGTTCAGCCGGTCCTCCGAGATCTCGAGCACGCCTTCGGCCCCGGCGACCTCGTCGGCTCGGCTCCAACCGGGCTCGAGATAGGCGGTCCCCAGGGTCTCCAGCCCGCCGGGCTGATGACGGTCGATCACGGCGAGCGCCCGGTCATGGCCGGAGGCGGCGGTATCGACCACCACGATCGAGCCGCCGCGGCGCAACGCTTCCGCGGCGCGCTGCGCGACCTCGACCGGGATTCCCCGGTCGCGCAGGACCTGGATGAGTTCCCTGCCCCTGAGCTGTTCCGCCAAGGGGCCGATCACGACCAGCGGGCCGATGTCGGAGTCGTTCACGTCATGGCGTCCGGGACGGTCCGCAGGGACGTCCCCGGCGGTCGCGGTGCCGTGCCGGCCGGCGGCGTGGGGCGACAGGACATTGACCGCGCCGTCGCCGAAGCCTTCGGCGCCCAGCTCGTCCATCACGCGCAGGGCGGTCTCGAATCGGGTGTAGAGAGCGACCAGGTGCGCCTCTTCCATGGCATCGGCTCCTTCCAGTCAGGTCCGTTGGTAATCCTGGATCAACCGCCGCCGATGGCGACGGTTCCGGCGGAGGCGATCCGGCGGAAATCCGTCAATCTTGTGACAACAGGCCGCACAGCCCGGGGCATGGTTTGAACAGCCGCGCGCGGCCGCATCGTGTAGCTTTCGCACAAGCCCACATGCGCACCCCCTGCCCCGTAACGGAGATCCTGGAATGGACGTCTATCTGAAGCCCCTGGCCGCCGGCGTGCTCGCCCTGGTCGGCCTGCTGGTCATCATCGCCCTGTTCATCACCCACCCGACCTGGCTGGTGCCGACCATGGTGGCCGCCGCCGCGGTGAACATGGTGATCCTGCTGGTCGCGGCCCAGTAGTAACAGTAACGTGCGCGGCGGTTCCGGTCCGCCTGCCGGCCCGGCCAAGCGACCGGGTCGGCGGGAGGGCCTGAACCGCCGGGGCGTGAACGGTCAGGTCCCGACCGCCTGGAGCATCGCGCCGCCCGAGTTGTCGCTGTTCCGGCAGTGGACCATGGTGAACATGCCGAACGGCGGCAGCTTGGCGATCGTCACGATCTCGATCCCGGCATTGGACAGCAGCGGCGACATGGGCATGTCGGCGTGCCAGCCCAGCAGCTCGGCGAAGTTGGCGATCATGCGTTCGAACTTCAGCCGCAGGCCGGCCTTCTCCGCCGAGAAGTGGTTGACGATGTAGATGTCGCCGCCCGGCTTGCACACCCGCTTCAGCTCGTTCATCACGGCCTGCGGGTCCTCCACCACGGTCATCACATACATCGCGACGACCACGTCGAAGCTTTGGTCCTCGAACGTCATGTTCTGGGCGTCCATCTCGACCAGGCTCTCGACGTTCCGGATCCCCTTCTTGGCGACCCGCTCGCGCGCGATGTTCAGCATCTCCTCCGACGCGTCGATGCCGACGATCGTGTGGTCGGGATTGTAGTCCGGCAGGGACAGGCCGGTGCCGACCCCGACCTCGAGGATGCGGAGCTTCTTGCGCGCGTTGATCCGGTCGAGAGTCTGCTGGCGCCCCGCCTCGAAGCTCTTGCCAAAGACGAGGTCGTAGACGCCGGCATAACGGCGGTAGGCAGCGCGTACGGTATCTATGTGCATGTTCTTGTTCTGTCGTTGAGAAACCAGACGGGTTTTTCCGGCTCATCCTCCCGCAGGCGGAAATGTGCGAGCCGCAGATGTAACATCGGTCAGCACGTACCTTTCCGCAATGGCAAAAAGAGAGGTGATGATCTTGCGGTTATATTGAACGACCAGTGAAAAATGACCTTCGCCATCTTTGATACACAGTTGCGCGTGGGAAATCAGCCTTGCGTACACTTCGGCCGCCGCCACGGGTACCTGATTGTCCAAGTCGCCGTGCCAGATCACCGTCGGCACCGAGATGTCCTCCACCGTGAAATCCCAGGGCTGGGCGAAGATGCGCGCGTCGTCGAGGGCGCCCTGCGGGCCGTTCCGCAGCGCTTCCCGGAAGCTGTCCAGCACATGGATGCCGACCCGGCCGGCCAGGACGCGGCGGTCGGCATCCGGCAGCCGTCCGAACCGAAGCAGCGTCCGCAGCAGCGAGGCCGACCGAAGGCCGAGGACGAGGCGGCGCCCCAGGGCGGCGGCCAGCGCCGCCGAGCCGGGCAGCCGGTCGAGGATCATCAGCTGCGCCGCGGCGCCGCCGGCTTCCCATCCCATGTTCGGCGGCGCTATGCCGCAGATCAGCGCCAGTCCCGTGACACGGCCGCGGAGCAGCGCCGCGCAGGCGGCGGCATAGGGCGCCCCGCCCGAGACGCCGGCCACCGCGAAACGTTCGATCCCGAGGGCATCGGCGGCGGCGGCCACGTCGGCCGGCCAGTCCACCAGCCGGCGGCCCGGTTTGGGATCGGACAGGCCATAGCCCGGGCGGTCCAGCGCCACGAGCCGGATGCCCGAGATCTCGACCATGCCCGGTTCCAGCCGGCAGCTGGGGAAGCCGTGGCAATAGATGACGGGAGGTGCTTCGGGATCGCCATACTCGGCGTAGCCCAGCCGCCGGCCGTCCGGCAGATGGATGGTATCCTGCGTCAGGTTGGTTCGCTGCAATCCAGGGCCCCGGAACTCGGATGTTGAGGGTCGGTCACCATCCGTGAAGAACAGGCGACGGTCCAGGAATCGCGACGCGAGCGGCTGAAATTCGTGGCTAGAGTTCGCAATTAGAATTCTATGCCGAGCAGGGCGCTGACGCCGGCCGCGACCAGCACCCAGAGTATGGACATCACGACGATCCAGATCGCCAGGCTCAGCCTCGCGGACAGGGGGCGGGAGGCGGCGGCCGACGCCTGCGTGGGAGCGGCCCTCTCCAGCATCTTCGTAACCAATCCCATCCCAAAGCCCTCGGCTGGAGTATGGGAATATTTTATGCAATTTTGTTTATTCCGTTACGAAGATTAAGTGGATACCCCTTTCGGAATTGGGTGGGCCGGGAGAGAGGGCGACCCCGCCCGGGACGGGGGCCGCCTCTCTTCGACGTCAGTCGGCGCCGCCCGGCTCGCCGGTGAAGGTGATGACCATGTCCTCGTCCCGGGCGATGAACTGGCAGGCCAGCCGGAACGGCGGAGCCACATGGTTGACCTCGGCGTCCTCGATCTGGGCGGCGGTGATGCGTCCGAGCGACTGAAGGGTGGATTTCTCCTTCTCGGTCAGGTCGATCGCCATCTTCGGCTTGCCGGCCAGATACTTCACTTCGATCAGGCACGACCCGCAGTCGCCCTCGCGGCAATCATGGGGAATCCTGAGATCGTTCTTCTCCGCCAAGGACAGAACTGTCTTTGTATCACCGGCGGTCGCATAAACAGTGACATCGCGATGCAACGTCGGCGATGAAAACGTGATGATTGCCATGCCCTGTCTCCCACATGACTTGGAAAGACATCTCTGTCCGTCCCGTTCTATTTCAGGATCACGTTAGACCCGGCATGACTGGGCACAAGCGGCGAATTGACGCTGCGCAGCAGGACGCTTTCCGCCCGGGGTAGGACGTTTGGATGGGCTGGGTACCGGGACGCCAGCCTCCACATCCGAGATCATGCATGTCGCTCCGTCCCCCATCGCCCCAGCCACGCTCCGCGCACTGCCCCAGGTCCAGAAGCTGCTGGAGAGCGCCGAGGCCGCCGCCCTCATGGCGGAGTTCCCGCGCGCCCTGGTCGTCGAGGCGGTCCGCGGCGCGCTCGACGCGCTGCGCCGCGCCGTGCTGGACGGAGCCTTGTCCTTCGATACCTTCCCCGCGGCCGGCTTCTTCGACTCGGTCCGGGCGGCGCTGGAACCCTTGCGCCATGACCGGCTGCGCCGGGTGATCAATGGCACCGGCATCGTCATCCACACCAACCTGGGCCGCGCGCCCCTGGCGGAGCCGGCCGTGGCGGCCATCGCGGAGGTCGCCGCCGGCTATGCGAACCTTGAATTCGACCTGGAGAGCGGCGCCAGGGGATCGCGCTACGCGGCGGTCACCGGCCTGCTGTGCCGGCTGACCGGGGCGGAGGCGGCCCTGGTGGTCAACAACAATGCCGCCGCCGTGCTGCTGGCGCTGAGCGCCGTCGCCCAGGGGGGCGAGGCCCTGGTCTCCCGCTCCGAGTTGGTGGAGATCGGCGGTTCCTTCCGGGTACCCGACGTGATCCGCCAGGGGGGCGCCCGGCTGGTCGAGGTCGGCACCACCAACAAGACCCGGACATCCGACTACGAGGCGGCGATCACGCCGGAGACCCGGGTGATCCTGAAGGTCCACCAGAGCAATTACCGCATCGTCGGCTTCACCAGCGCGCCCGCCCTTGCCGATCTGGCGGACCTGGGCCGGCGGCGCGGGCTAGTCGTGATGGAGGATCTGGGAAGCGGCACCCTGTTCGACCTGCGCGCCATCGGGCTGCCCCACGAACCGACCGTGGGGGAAAGCGTCGCATTCGGCGTCGATCTGGTGATGTTCAGCGCGGACAAGTTGCTAGGGGGTCCGCAGGCTGGCATCATAGTAGGCCGTCGCGACCTGATTGTCCAGTTAAAGAAGCATCCGCTGCTGCGGGCGGTCCGGATCGACAAGCTGTCGCTGGCGGCCCTGGAGGCGACGCTGAGGCTGTACCTGGACCCTGCCCGGGTGGTGGCTTCTGTGCCGGTCCTGGCCATGCTGGCGGCGCCGCTGCCCCAGCTGGAGGAGCGGGCCGGCCGCTTGGCGGAACTGCTGGCCGGCATCGACGGACTGGAGGTCGCGGGGGCGGAGGGCAAGAGCTATTCCGGCGGCGGCTCCCTTCCGGAGACGGCGGTGCCGACCAGGCTGGTGACGATCCGGGCGGCGGGGCTGGGCACGGCGGAACTGGCGCGGCGGCTGAGGCTGCACCGGCCTGCGGTGGTCGGCAGGATCGCCGCGGACCGCTTTGTCCTGGATGTGCGGACGCTGGCGGATGCCGACCTGCCGGAGATCGCGGCGGCGATCCGGGGGGCGATCCGGGGGGCGATCCGGGAAACGGTCCGGGGAGCGGCGCCATGAGGAGCGCGCTGGTCGGCGTGATCGGCCATGTGGACCACGGCAAGACCTCCCTGGTCAAGGCGCTGACCGGGATCGACACCGACCGGCTGGAGGAGGAGAAGCGGCGCGGCATCTCCATCGCCCTGGGTTTCGCCCATCTGGCGGTGCCGGGCGGAGAGATCGGCCTGATCGACATGCCCGGCCACGAGCGCTTCGTCCGCACCATGATCTCCGGCGCCACCGGGATCGACGCGGTGCTCCTGGTGGTCGCGGCGAACGAGGGGATCAAGCCGCAGACCGTGGAGCATGTGGAGATCGCCGGACTGATCGGCGTGAAGCGGGGCATCGTCGCGGTCGCCAAGTGCGACCTGGTGGATACCGCACGGGCCGAAGCCGCCGGACGGGCCGCCTGCGAGCTGGCGCGGGCCGCCGGCATCGCGGAGGTCACGGCGGTCGGAACCTCCGCCGTGACCGGAGCGGGCCTGGACCGGTTGCGCGAGGCGCTGGGCACCCTGCCCCGCGAGTCCGCGACCGGGGCGGATGCCGGAGTCTTCTTCCTGCCGGCCGACCGGGTCTTCGCGGTGGCCGGTTTCGGGACGGTCGCGACGGGCACGCTCCGGCGCGGCGCGCTGCGGGTCGGCGACGCGGTGGAAATCCTGCCGGGCGGGCGGAGCGTGCGGGTCCGCGGCCTTCAGGTCCATGGCCGGGCGGTCGAGGCCGCCGGGGCCGGCCGGCGCACCGCCGTCAACCTGCGCGGGGTCGAGCGGTCCGACCTGGCGCGCGGGGATGCGCTGGCGACGCCGGGCCTGCTGGTGCCTTCCGCCTGGCTCGACGCGGAGTTACGGCTGCTGCCCTCCGCCGGCCGGGATCTTCGGAGCGGGACGGTGGTCCGGCTGCTGGTCGGCACGACGGAGACATCGGCGCGGGTGCGGCTGCTGGACCGGGACCGGCTGGAGCCGGGAGACAGCGCGGCGGTCCAGCTCCAGGCCGGCGAAGCGGTGGCGGTGCCGGCCGGCGAGCCCTTCATCATCCGGACGCCGTCGCCGCCGGCCACGGTCGGCGGCGGGCGGATCCTCGACCCGGCGTCCCGCCGGCGCCGGCGCCACGATGCCGCCACGCTGGACTTCCTGCGCGTGCTGGCATCCGGGCCGCCCGCCGCCGTGGTCGCGGCGCGGCTGCGGGCCGCCGGCGCCGACGGCTGCGCGGTCGCGGAGCTGTGCCGGCTGCTGGCGGTTTCACGTGAAATGCTGGGCGCCATCCTGCCCGCCGCGGGGGCGGAGCTTCTGGGCGAGGATGCCGCAATCCTGACGGAGGTACGGCGTGACCTGGAATGCCGCGTCCTGGCGCTGGTCGAGGAGCATCACCGCCGCCATCCGACGGAGCCGGGGCTGCCGCGGGAGCGGCTGGAAGGCACATCCACCACCATGGCCGCCACCATGGCCGCCGGGCTGGTCCGCCGGGGCGTCCTGGTCAACGACGGGGGGCGGCTGCGCCACCGGGACTTCGATCCGGCGGCGCTGCTGTCGGAGCGGGACCGGAGCGCCATCGAGGATGTCGAGGCGCCCTTCCGGGAGGGCGGGTTGACGCCGCCGGACATCGCCGCCGTGGTCGGGTCGGACAAGGCCCGGTTCCAGGCGGTCCGCTATCTGATCCGCACCGGGACGCTGGTCCGGACCACCGACCGGGTGCAGAAGCGCGACATCCTGTTCCACCGCGACGCGGTCGCCAAGGCGAAGCGGATCATGGGGATCCACCTTGCCGACCGGGCCGGCGGCTTTTTAGTCGCCGACCTGGGCCGGCTGCTCGGCATCTCGCGGAAATTCAGCATCCCGCTGCTGGAACACCTGGACGCCGACGGCTTCACGCGGCGCCAGGACGACCGCCGCGTGATCGCCGGGACGGGGGAACGGCGGTCCTGAGCGGGAGATAGACAGGTCATCGGAGGCAGGTCGCCGTAGGTCGGCCTCGGCCGAAGGCCGACGCCGACGCCACTGCCGGAGCGTCGGCGAGGGGTGTCGGCGTTCGCCCTGACGGGCGAAGGCCGACCTACAGGTTTTAGGGCTTCAGGTCAGAACCGGCACTGGGTTTCCGGCCGGTCGTCGCCCAGGCTGTCCAGCTCCGTCACCTGGTGCAGGAAGCCTTCCTGCGGGGAGACGGAAACCAGCATGCGCGGGTTGACCAGCAGGATCGGCTGGCGCATCTGGCCGTCCCAGGGGCGGAAGCTGAGCGGCTGGCCCTTGAAGCCGCCCAGCGCGAAGTCGGGGCTGCGGATGAAGCCCTCGATCGTCTTGGGATCGGCCGAGTTGGTCCGGGTCGCGGCCTCGCCGATGGTGCGGACCGCCAGCCAGGCGGTGTGGTCGCGCTCGGTCATGCTGCGGCCGGCCTGACGTTCGAACCGGCGCTGGAGCTGGGTGGCGCCCCAGTTCTCCGTCACCCTGGACCAGGCGGTGGGCACCAGCCCCTGGGTCCCGGCGACCGGGCGCGGGCGGGCGGTGCGGTGAACCAGATATTCGCCGAACTGGTCCCCCTCGTCGGCGACGATCAGGATGTCGTAGTCGTCCACCTGGGTGAACCCCTGGATCGCGTCGCGCTCGTTGACGGCGCCGCTGTCGGTGCGGCGGTTGCCGGTTTCGAAGGTCCAGGGCTTGTCCACCACGATGCGGGTGTTATAGCGCTTGGCGGTCCTGCGGATCGCCTCGGCCAGCTTCTTGTCGCCCTCGCCCGGCCCCTCGACCAGGAACCAGCGGGTCCAGCGCTTGAACACCAGGTACTGGCCGAGGGCGTCGGCCAGCATGGCCCGGCTGGGGATGGTGTGCAGGACGTTGGCCCGGCACTGGTCGCGGCGCAGGCTGTCGTCCCGCGCCCGGGCGTTGAGGATCAGGGCGCCGCCGGCTTCCGGCAGGTCGGCTATGGCGAGCAGGGCCTGGGCCGGCAGGTCGGAGACGATCAGCCGGACGCCGCGCCCCAGCATCTCGCGCGCGGCGGCGGCGGGGTCGCCGTCCTCCGGCACGATCACCTCGTCCAGCTTGAACTCCTGGCCGAGCAGCCGCCCGGTCGTGGCGTTGTCCTTCAGTCCGAGCTGGGCGCCCTGGATGCCCTCGTCCTCCAGGATCGGCTCGACGAAGGACAGCGGCTCGCGCGGCGGTTCCTGGCGACCGAGATAGCCGATGGTCACCTCGACGGCCTGGGCCGGCATGGCGGCGGTGATGATCGCGGCGGCGATGGCGGTACCGGCGGCGGCCGCGACGCAGGCGGCCCGGATGGTCTTGAATGGTTTCATTCGTTTCTTCCTCCCTGTCGTCCTATTTGTTCCCGGATCAGTCCAGGAAAAGGTCGGACATCAGGGGTTTCGACGGATCGACGGCATAGGGGGTGAAGTCGGTGACACCCTCCCCGCCCAGCACCTCGTCGTCGATGAAGAAGTTGCCGGTGCAGCCCCGGCTGTCGCGGCACAGGATCGCATGGGCCGCGTCGGCGACGATCTCCGGCTTGCGGCCGGTGCCCGGATCGACGCCGGGGATCATGGCGAGGGCCGCGGTCGCGATCAGGGTGCGCGGCCACAGGGCATTGACGGCGATGCCGGCGTCGCGGAACTCGGCGCTCATGCCCAGGACGCACATGCTCATGCCGTACTTCGCCATGGTGTAGGCCGTGTGGTCCTTGAACCACTTGGGATTCATCGCGAGCGGCGGCGACAGCATCAGGACATGGGGGTTGGCGGCCTCGCGGAGATGCGGGATGCAGGCCTGCGACGTGGCGAAAGTGCCGCGCGCATTGACGCCCATCATCAGGTCGAAGCGCTTCATCGGCGTTTCCAGGGTGCCGGTCAGGCTGATGGCGCTGGCATTGTTGACCAGGATATCGATCCCGCCGAACGTCTCGACCGCGCGGGCGACCCCGGCGGCGATCTGGGCCTCGTCGCGGATATCGACCTGGACGGCCAGCGCCCGGCCGCCGGCGGCCTCGATCTCCTCCGCCGCGCTGTGGATGGTGCCGGGAAGCTTGGGGTGGGCCTCGGTCGTCTTGGCGGCGATGACGATGTTGGCGCCGTCGCGCGCCGCGCGCAGGGCTATGGCCTTGCCGATGCCGCGGCTGGCGCCGGTGATGAACAGGGTCTTGCCCGATAGGGTGCCGGTGCCGGCGGGAGCCATGGTCGTTTCCTCCGAAATCGCGGGTCAGGATCGCGGGACAGAATCGCGGTGCGACTGGTTCTTGTGATTATTTGCCGGTGAAAGAGGGCTTGCGCTTCTCCAGGAAGGCGGTGACGCCCTCCGCGAAGTCGGAGGTCGCGGCGCTGGCGGCGAACCGCTCGGCCTCGGCCTGGAGCTGGGTTTCCAGGGTCGTGTTGAGCGACGCGTTGAGCAGTTGCTTGGTCCGCCCATAGGCCGCGGTCGGTCCGGCCGCGAGCCGGTTGGCGAGCTTGGCGGTCTCGTCCTCCAGGTTGGCGGAGGTGACGGCGCGGTTGATCAGGCCAAGGCTTTCGGCGTCGGTGGCGCTGAACCGGTCGCCCAGCAGCGCGATCTCCATCGCCTTCTTCATGCCGACTGCGCGGGCCAGGTGGAAGGTCGAACCGCCGTCCGGGCTGACGCCGATATGGCAGTAGGCCAGCGTGAAGACGGCGTCGTCGGCGGCGATGGCGAGGTCGCAGGCCAGCACGAGGCTGACGCCGAAGCCGGCGGCGGCGCCGCGCACGCTGGCGACGACCGGCTTGGGCATGCGCCGCAGGATGACGATGGATTCGTGGACCTGATGGATCAGGCGCTCGAAATAGCTGCGCCGGGCGCCGTTCGGCTCGGCCAGCAGGGCCGAGAACATCTTGATGTCGCCGCCGGCCATGAAATTGTCGCCGGCGCCGCGGATCACCACCGCGCGGATCGCGTCGTCCTCCTCGCAGCGCGACAACCCGGCCGACAGCCCTTCGGCAAGCTTGGTGTCGAGGGCGTTGAGCGCGCCCGGCCGGTTGAGCGTCAGCGTCGCGACGCCCCCCGCGATATCGAGCAGCACCCGATCGTTGATGTCGGTGGTCAAGGCATGTCCCTTCCTGGCGGCCTGTCCATGGCATGCCCCGCGCCGCGCCGCCACGGCCGGGAGCTTGTCATCCTTGCCGTCCGGATCGGCGGTTCATGTCGGCGAATGCCGCCGATCCGGACGGCATGACAAGGTACCCGCTGAAGGGATGCCGCTCAACAGGGGCGCGGTCCGGGCCGTTCGAGGGCGGCGCCGTTCCGGGGCGGAGAATGTCATGATTCGTCATCATCGGCCCCGGGCCGGGGAGGCCGGAGCCCGGGAAGCCGGGGCTGGGGCCGGGGACGCCTGGGCCGGGGCGGAAGCCGAAGCCGAAGCCGGGGAGGCCGGGGCCGGTTCGCGCAGCCGAAGGCGATCCTCGGGCCACCGGTCGGCCGGCAGCAGCCGGTATTCCGCGTCGAAGAACGCTTCGGGCTCCGCACCGTCCCGGACGCGCGGGATCAATTGGGGATGGTGCCTCACGATCAGGTCCCGGCAAAGGGACCGCCGCTCCGCCTTCGCCTCGCGGGCCTTGCTCTCCTCCTTCTTCGGGTCCGGGGGGACGGGGGCGGCCTCGACCGGAGGGATGGATTCCGGCGGCATCGGCGGGTCGAACAGGATGTTGCTGAAATTATCGACGTCGCCGGGGGGGCCGTCGGATTCCTCGTTGGAGGCGGGGGCGTCGCCATCCCCGGCACGGGCGGCGGACCCGCGCGCCGCCGGCTTGGCGACGGCGAGGCCGCGGAACCGGGCGATCTGATCCACGGCGCGCAGGGCCGCGGAGTGGCGGTGGCGATCCACCGCGTCGAGCATCACGCGCTTGAGGATGCCGACAAGCTCGTCGGTCTCCTCCCGCTGGCGGCGGTCCTCCTCGGCGGCGAGCTGGGCCACCCGGGCGGCGACCTCCCCCTCCTTCATCAGGCGCGAGCCGGTCTGGCGCGCGCTGTCATGGGCGTAGCCGGAGAGCCGCGCCGCCTCCGCCAGGCTGCGGCCGGCCGCGACGTGGCGGGCGAAGGCTTCACGGCGGTGGGGGAGCTTGGGGATGACTTCGGGCATGGCGCGGCTCTCCGGACGGGGTAGGTTTTAGGTGTTTTATCCTTTTTTGTTCAGGAATTCAATCTTAGTATCGGCAGGCATGATCCTTGGGAGGGTGCGCGTCCCGCGCACCTTGGGCGGCGGGACGCCGCCCCTCCGCAAGCCTTTTCACCGGCCGGGGAGCGGTGCCGATGCCTGCGGAGCGCGGGGGCCGCCCTTGGGCCGCGCGGACTCGATCATCATCATCTCGCCGACATTCTCAGGGGTGATCAGACCGACCAGACGGCCGGCGCCGTCGTTGATGCCGACGGCGGGGAGACGGTTTTCCTGCATCAGGCGCAGGGCCTCCTCCAGGTTCTGGCGCTGGCCGATCACCGGGATGTCGGTGCGCATCACCTCCAGCACGGGGGTGTCGGGGCCGCGGTCCCGCAACGCGCGGATCATGTCGTCGCGGGTCAGCACCCCGCGCAGGCGGCCGGAGCCGTCCACGACGGGGAACTCGTGCTGGGTGGTGTGGATCAGGCACTGCACGGCGTCCTCGACGACGCTGCCGGGGGACAGGCTTTCGAACCGGGTGATCATGGCGTCGCCGGCCATGACCCCGCGCGAGACCTCGCGGATCTGCACGGCATGGGCTTCCGACGAGGCGGCGAGATAGACGAACAGCGCGATGAACAGCAGCAGGGGATTGCCGAACAGGCCCAGCAGGCCGAACACGAAGGCGACGCCCTGCCCGATCGTGGCGGCCACCGCGGTGCCGCGCCCATAGCCCATGCGCTGGGCCAGGAAGGCCCGCAGGACCCGGCCGCCGTCCATGGGGAACGCGGGGATCAGATTGAACAGCACCAGGAAAACGTTAACCCAGGCGAGCCGGGCCAGCATGCTGACGCCGGGGTTCTGTACCTCCGACCCGTCGGCAGGCAGGCCGACCGACAGCGGGAACCCGCCGGCCAGGAGCGCCACGTAGAGGGCGGCGGCGATCACGACGTTGACGGCCGGCCCGGCCAGCGCGATCACCAGTTCCTGGGACGGCTTCTCGGGGATGCGCTCCAGCCGCGCCACGCCGCCGATCGGCAGCAGGGTGATGTCCGGTGTCTGTACCCCGTAGCGCCGGGCCGCGAAGACGTGCCCGAACTCGTGCAGCAGCACGCAGGCGAACAGCAGCACGATGAAGACGATTCCTTCCAGCGCCGCCGGCCCGCCGCCCTGGGCGTAGTGCATCGCGCCGATCCAGACGAGGAAAAGCAGGAAGGTGACGTGGATCCGGATGACCGTGCCCTTGACGGTCCCGATGGGGATTGACCAGCTCATGGCAGCCCTCGCGTTCGATGCGTTCTTCGATGCCCGGTCCGTTGCTCGACGGGTTCAGCGGAAGGAACAGGCCGGTGCGGGATTCGGTACCGTGATCTTGCAGGGTGCGGCGGAAGGGCGCGGGTGATGGGTGCGGGAGCGTCAGCGGGGCGGCTTGGCGTCGGAACGGTCGGCCTCGATATCCGCAAGAGCGGGATGGGATAACCGGCATCGCGGAAAGAGTGGCCAGTCGAGGGCCGGGACAGGCTTCACGTCCGAGATTTCCTGCCTCGACCGCCGGCAGGGAATGAAGCGGGTCCGGCCTGAAGAACCTTGTGAAGATTCCGTTCGGCTCTGCCGATAAGGTCGGCGCGGAACTTCTTGCCCTCCGGTTTGTCGTGCAGGTGAATATGTGAATTCACTTCGATGATGAGCACGGCATCGTCGTACTGGATCAAATACACCAGTGCATTCGATGGGCCATCCAGATGCAGGTGCATCACCTTGCCCTTGACGAGCATGTCGTCACCCCGGCGATCCATGCTGGGGCGGTAGAAGCGATCGGGAACGGCAACCCCTGACTCGATCAGGTCGATCAGCAGTTCCAGATCGGCTTGCTGGCGTGAGGAAAGCGATACCTTGACATCGAGATGATCGCCCACGATTCCGACGATCTTCGGTTTCGCTTCGATATACCGAAGGGAGAGTCGGGTGGGCCGCGAAATTTCAGCTGAACTCAGGAACGCGGCATCTTGCCGAAGAGGCGTTCGCGCCGCTCCTCCTTGGACATGCCTGTCAGCCAAGTGACGTTGGCGCCGCCGCGCTCCGCCCTGGCGGCGGCATCGAGGATGCGCCGCGCCCTGGCGACGCCGGCTTCGTCAATGATCCGCTCAACCACTTGTGCAACCACGTCACCATGGCGCCTGGGAATCACGACAGGAGGCGCAACCGCACCCCCGTACGATCGAAGCACGTTGTCGAGGCCCATGAGGGGTAGCGCAAAGCGGTTCCGGTGGTCTCGCATCGCATGTCACATATTTTGGCAGAATTCACAGTAGGGTAGCCGAGCCAGGAATTGCAAGCGCCGCATGAGGGACGCCTTGGCCGTGAAGCAGGCATCTCCGGACGGCAGCCGCGCGGGGGCGGACCATCGTTCCTGAGGATCGTCCTTCACAGGCGGAGCGTCCTGAGGCGCAGGGCGTTGCCGATCACGCTGACGGAGCTGAGCGCCATCGCGGCGGCGGCGATGATCGGGCTGAGGGTCCAGCCGAACAGCGGATAGAACAGGCCGGCGGCGACGGGGACACCCAGCGCGTTGTAGACGAAGGCCAGGACGAGGTTCTGGCGGATGTTGGACATGGTGGCCCGGCTGAGCGTCCGAGCCCGGGCGATACCCGCCAGATCGCCCTTCACCAGGGTCACGCCGGCGCTCTGGATGGCGACGTCGGTCCCGGTGCCCATGGCGATCCCCACATCGGCCTCCGCCAGGGCCGGGGCGTCGTTGACGCCGTCGCCCGCCATGGCGACCACGCGGCCTTGGGCCTTGAGGCGTTTCACGACCTGGTTCTTGTCCTGGGGCAGGACCTCCGCCTCGATGTCGGAGATGCCGAGGGTCCGGGCCACGGCTTCGGCGGTGGTCCGGTTGTCGCCGGTCAGCATGACGATGCGGATGCCGTCCTCGCGCAGCCTGGCGAGCGCCTCGGGCGTGCTGGCCTTGACGGGATCGGCGACGGCGATCACGCCGCCGGGCCTGCCGTCGATCGACGCGAACAGCGCCGTTGCGCCGTCCCGCCGCAGCGCGTCGGCGCGGCTTTCCAGGTCGCCCAGGGCGATGCCCTGGTCCCGCATCATCGCGGCGTTGCCCAGCGAGACGTTCCGCCCGCCGACATTTCCGGAAACGCCCTTGCCGGTCACCGACCCGAAGCCGGTCACGTCGGGGGATTCCAGGCCCCTGTCCCGGGCGGCGGAGACGATGGCCGCCGCCAGCGGATGCTCGCTCGACCGCTCCAGTCCCGCGGCCAGCGACAGGACGGAAGTTTCGTCGAAGCCGGGCGCAGGGACCACGGCGACGACGCGGGGCCGGCCCTCGGTCAGGGTGCCGGTCTTGTCCACGACCAGCGTGTCCACCTTCTCGAAGCGCTCCAGCGCCTCCGCGTTCTTGATCAGCACGCCCGCGGTCGCCCCCTTGCCGACGCCGACCATGATGGACATCGGCGTCGCCAGCCCCAGGGCGCAGGGGCACGCGATGATGAGGACCGAGACGGCGGCGATGAGGGCATAGGCGAAGGCGGGGGACGGCCCCAAGGCCATCCAGGCGGCGAAGGCCAGCACGGCCACGACGATGACGGAGGGCACGAACCAGGCGGACACGATGTCTGCGAGCCGCTGGATGGGGGCCCGGCTGCGCTGGGCCTCCGCGACCATGGCGACGATGCGCGACAGCATCGTGTCGGAGCCGACCCCGTCCGCCCGCACGACCAGCGCGCCGGTCTGGTTGAGGGTGCCGCCGATGACCTTGGTCCCGGGCGCCTTCTCCACGGGCATGGACTCGCCGGTCACCATGGACTCGTCCACGGCGCCGCGCCCGTCGAGCACCGTGCCGTCCACGGGAACGCTCTCGCCGGGCCTGACCCGCAGGCGGTCGCCGACCTGCACGCGGTCGAGCGGGACCTCCTCGTCCTCGCCGCCGTCGCGGATGCGCCGGGCGGTCTTGGGCGCCAGGTTCAACAGGGCCTTGATGGCGCCGCCGGTCCGTTCCCGCGCGCGGAGTTCCAGGACCTGCCCCAGCAGCACCAGGACGGTGATGACGGCCGCCGCCTCGTAATAGACCGCGACCAGTCCCTCCGCGTTGCGGAACCCGGCCGGGAAGAGGCCCGGCAGGAACGTGGCGACGAGGCTGAACAGGTAGGCGGCGCCCACGCCGAGCGCGATCAGCGAGAACATGTTGAGGCGGCGGGTGGCGAAGGAGCGCCAGCCGCGCTCCAGCAGCGGCCATCCCGCCCACAGGACGACCGGCGTGGCCAGCAGGAACTGGATCCAGAGGGAGACGCGGGGCGGCAGGATGCCATGGAGCCCCATGCCGGGGATGTGCGCCGCCATTTCCAGGATGAACAGGGGGACGGTCAGGATGGCGCCGATCCGGAAACGCCGGGTCATGTCGGCGAGTTCGGGGTTGGGCCCGTCCTCGGCCCCGCCGCCGACCGGCTCCAGCGCCATGCCGCAGATGGGACAGGTGCCCGGACCCTCCTGGCGGATCTCGGGGTGCATCGGGCAGGTGTAGATGACGCCCTGCCCGGCCGGCTCCGGCGGCTTGTCGGCGGGGTTCAGGTAGCGGTCGGGATCGGCGACGAACCTGTCATGGCAGGCGGCCGAGCAGAAATGCAGGGTCCGCCCGCCATGTTCGGCGCGGTGCCGGGACGTGGCCGGGTCCACGGTCATGCCGCAGACGGGGTCCTTCGCCGTCGGCTTGCCGTCGTCCGGATGGGGATGGCCGTGGTGGTGGCTGCCTTGGTGGCCGTGGTGGTTGCCTGCGGGATGCGGATCGGCCATGCCGGTCCTCCGTTTCCTCGTGCGTTATCACCGGCCCGCCGGGGGCCGCCGGGGGGCCGCCGGGCCGGGATCAGTGCCGCGCGTAGACCTTGGCGCCGCCGCCGGCGTCGAACAGGATCACGTCGTAGGGCTGGCCGGTCCCCATATCCATGCCGGGCGCGTCCGCCGGCATTCCGGGGGCGGACAGCCCCGTCGCCTTCGGCTTCTCCGCGAGCAGGCGCAGGACGTCCTTCGCGGGGACGTGGCCCTCGACCACGTAGCCGCCGACCTTGGCGGTGTGGCAGGAGCCCAGCGCGTCGGGGACGCCGCTGGCCGTCTTGACCGGCTGCACGTCCTCGATGTCGTGGACCTTCACGGTGAAGCCGGCGGCCTGCATGTGCTTCACCCAGCCGCCGCAGCAGCCGCAGCTGGGGGATTTCCAGACTTCCACCTCCTGGCCGGCGGCGGCCGGGTCGGCGTGGGCGGGCATGGCCGCGAAGGCGGCGGCGCCGATCGCGAGGGCGCCGGTCAGGGCGGCGAGCAGGGTCTTCCTGGTCTTCATGATGTCTCCTGGAGCGGGGCGCCCGTGCGCGGTGCGGGCGCCCCCGAGTGGTTCTGGCGGCCTGGTTTCAGGCGGATCGATTTCAGGCCGATCGATTTCAGGCGACTTGAGCCGCCGCCGTCATCACATCATGCCCATGGGGCCGGAAAGCAACCTCTCGGCCTTCTGCCGCTGGTCTTCCGACAAGGCGGAGAACAGCGGCCCGGCGGCGGCGTTCAGGGCGGTCATGGCCTCGGCGCGGGCGGTCATCATCCGGGCCCGCCGATCGAGACGCTCCTGCCAGTCCGAGGCGGCTGCGGCTTCCGCGCCCATCATCTGCCGATGCATGGCCCGGTGCGTCTCCGCGTTGCGGCGCATCGCGTCGGCGAAGGCGTTCCAGGCGTTCTGCTGCGCGTCGGTGATGCCGATCTCGGCCTTCAGGAAGGCGATGCGGCCCTCGGCATGCTCGAAGGGCATGCCCATGCCCTGGCCCATGTTTCCCATCATGCCCTGGCCCATTCCGCCCATCATGCCTTGGCCCATGCCCTGCATCATGGGCATGCCCGCGGAGGCGCCGCCCTGGCCGGAGCGCATCATCGGGCAATCCATCATCATGCCGCCCTGGCCGCCCATGGGCATTCCTTGCATGGGCATGCCTTGTTGGCCGCCCATGCCCCGCATCCCCATGCCGGCGCCCGGCTGCTGCATCGGAGCCGCATCGGGCTGCGCCTGCGCGGTCTGGCCGGCGGGATGGTGGGCCTGGTGGTCGTCCGCCCGGGATTGCATCGGGGCCTGCATCGGGGATTGCGGCTGGGCCTGGGCGAAGGCCGCCGAGGCCAGCAGCGCGAGAACGGGGAGCGTCATGCGGGTAAAGGTCTTCATCGTTTCCTCCATCGGAACCATGCCGCCGTCGTGAAGGGACGGCGGGCGAACGCGTGGTGCAGGCGACGCCGGGCAAGCCGGCGTTCCGGATCGGTCAGACGACCGGCCTGGGAGGATGAAGAACGGGAGCCGGATCTATGCCGTCCAGCAATGCGGCGGCCGGCGGCAGTTCCGAACCGGCGGGCGGGCCGACCAGGGGCAGGGAAAAGGATGCGGGAAGGCCGCCGGCCACCGTCATGCACTGGAAACCGATCCGGCATTTGAAGCCGGCGCCGGTCGTGCCGGCGCAGTCATCCCCGCCGGTTTCGGAAGGAAGGGCTCCGGCGGCGAGGTCGGCCGCATGCTCGCAGCCGTGCCGGAGGTGATCGGCGAACGCGGCGTCCGGCACGGGGGAAGCCCCGGGCAGTGCCAGCATCAGCAGGCACGCCACCAGGGTTCTCACGATCTTGCCGATGCCGCGTCGCATCCTTGAATGCCTCGCCAGTGTCGCCAGGAGTCGGACTTCCGGTTGCCTCGTTCCGAGTATACGCGGCCACTCCGCCGGGAAACTTGATCCGGATCAAGATCCGGTCAGGCAGTCTCCGGAGTTTGGCCGGTGTTCCCGGTGACCTTGGTCATCGTCACGGTCCCCCTGTGGTTGGATACGGACTCTGCAATCCGAATCCTGGAACCGGACTCCCAGGGATTGGTTCCCCCGCTCGGATACGCGCCCTACACGTCCAGGTTCGCGACCTTCAGCGCGTTGTCCTGGATGAACTCGCGCCTCGGCTCCACGATGTCGCCCATCAGGGTGCTGAAGACCTCCTCGGCCTCGTCGGCGTGGTTGACCTTGACCTGGAGCAGGGAGCGCTTGGTCGGGTCGAGGGTGGTTTCCCAGAGCTGCTCGGGGTTCATCTCGCCCAGGCCCTTGTAGCGCTGGATGGTCACGCCGTGGCGGCCCAGCTCCATGATCGCGTCGAGCAGGGCCAGGGGGCCGGTGATCGGGCGGAGTTCCTTGTCCTTGTGGGTCAGGCGGCCGATGGCGGCGTAGTTGGCCTTGAGCGAGGCGGCCATGGTGTTGAGGGTGCGGGCCTCGACGCTCTTCAGCAGGTCGCGGTCGAAAACGTGGCGGTGGGTCACGCCGCGCCGGGTGCGGGAGATCACCAGGGCGTCCTGGTTGGCGCTGCCCTGCCAGCCGCCGCCGGTCATGCCGTCGCTGTCGGACAGGGTGTTGAGGCGCGTCGCGATCTCCGTCGCCAGCGCGGCGGCGCGGTCCGGGTCGTTGAGGATCGCTAGGTCGTAGGCGCCCGCGATGGCCGCCTGCTCGACCACGCGCAGGCTGCCGGCCTTGCGGGTCACCGTCTCCAGCGGGCCGCGCGCGGCGCGGGCCTGCTCGACCAGGGCCTTCAGGCGCTCGCCGACGACCATGACGCCGTCGGACGACGGGCTGAAGATCACGTCGTCGATGCCCTCGTCGGTCAGGTAATCCTCCAGCGCCTTGTCGTCCTTCAGGTACCGCTCCCGCGCGTTGCCGCGCTTGATCCGGTAGAGCGGCGGCTGGGCGATGTACAGGTAGCCCTGCTCGATCACCTGGGGCATCTGGCGGTAGAAGAAGGTCAGCAGCAGCGTGCGGATGTGGGAGCCGTCCACATCGGCGTCGGTCATGATGATGATCTTGTGGTAGCGCGTCTTGGCGACGTCGAACTCCTCCCGGCCGATGCCGGTGCCCAGCGCCGCGATCAGCGTGCCGATCTCCGCCGAGCCGAGCATCTTGTCGAAGCGCGCCCGCTCCACGTTCAGGATCTTGCCGCGGAGCGGCAGGATCGCCTGGTACTGGCGCGAGCGGCCCTGCTTGGCCGAGCCGCCCGCCGAGTCGCCCTCGACGATGAACAGCTCGGACAGCGCGGGGTCGCGCTCCTGGCAGTCGGCCAGCTTGCCCGGCAGCGAGGTGATGTCCAGGACGCCCTTGCGCCGGGTCAGCTCGCGCGCCTTGCGGGCGGCCTCGCGGGCGGCGGCGGCCTCCACCACCTTGGCGGTGATGCGCTTGGCCTCGTTCGGGTGCTCCTCGAACCAGGTGGCGAGCGCCTCGGAGATCGCCGACTCGACCACGGGGCGGACCTCGGACGAGACCAGCTTGTCCTTGGTCTGGCTGGAGAACTTGGGGTCCGGCACCTTGACCGACAGCACGCAGGTCAGTCCCTCGCGCATGTCGTCGCCGGTCAGGGTGACCTTTTCCTTCTTGGCGATGCCGGATTCGGTGGCGTAGGCGTTGATCGTGCGGGTCAGCGCGGCGCGGAAGCCGGCCAGGTGGGTGCCGCCGTCACGCTGCGGGATGTTGTTGGTGAAGCACAGCATCGTCTCGTGATAGCTGTCGTTCCACTGGAGCGCCGCCTCCACCGTGATCTCGCCGCCCAGCTCGCTGGGGCGGACGGCGGACAAGGCGATCGCCGGCTTGTGCAGCGCCGCCTTGGACCGGTCCAGGTACTGGACGAAGGCTTCCAGCCCGCCCTCGTAATGCAGGTCGACCACCTTGGGCTCGACCCCGCGGGCGTCGGCGAGCTGGAGATAGACGCCGGAATTGAGGAAGGCCAGCTCGCGCAGCCGGTGCTCCAGCGTGCCGAAATCGAACTCCACCTTGGTGAAGGTGGACTTGGCCGGCAGGAACGTGACCTCGGTGCCGGTCAGCGGCTTGCCGTCCACCAGGGGGGCCTCGCCCGCGTCCCTCAGCGGCTCGACCCGGTCGCCGTGGCGGAAATCCATCTCCCAGATCCGGCCGGCGCGCCAGATGCGCAGCGTCAGCAGCTCGGACAGGGCGTTGACGACGGAGACGCCGACGCCGTGCAGGCCGCCGGACACCTTGTAGGAGTTCTGGTCGAACTTGCCGCCGGCGTGGAGCTGGGTCATGATGACCTCGGCCGCCGAAACCCCCTCCTCCTCGTGCATGTCCACGGGGATGCCGCGGCCGTTGTCGCGGACCGTGACCGATCCGTCGGCGTTGAGCACCACCTCCACCTTGTCGCAGTATCCCGCCAACGACTCGTCGATCGCGTTGTCCACCACCTCGTAGACCATGTGGTGGAGGCCCGAGCCGTCATCGGTGTCGCCGATATACATGCCAGGGCGCTTCCGCACCGCGTCCAGCCCCTTCAAGACCTTGATGGAGTGGGCGCCGTATTCCTGCGGTGCGGAGTCGGGTGTCTTGAAAGCTTCCTGTGCCATCGGTCGATACTATCAGAGTTTCGGGGTACATGCCGGGGGATTAATCCCCACGGCGGAGAATCGGGGGGCCGGGACGGCCGGCGGAGCGTCAGGCCGGATGGACATGGGCGTCCTCCACGCGGAAGAAGCTGGCCCGGTCGCCCAGCTCGGCGAAGATGCCGGCGTCGGTGCCGGTCAGCCAGGCCTGGGCGCCGAGATCCAGGATCTCGCCGAACAGGGCGCTGCGCCGGTCGGCGTCCAGGTGGGCCGCCACCTCGTCCAGCAGCATCAGGGGCGGCTGGCCGCGCTCCGCCGCCATCAGCCGGGCGTTGGCCAGGACGATGGCGATCAGCAGGGCCTTCTGCTCGCCGGTCGAGCAGAACTCGGCCGGCATGTCCTTGCCGCGGTGGCGGACCGCGAGGTCGCTGCGGTGGGGACCCGCGGTGCCGCCCTCCCCCGCGTTCCCGGAGCCATCGTGGCGGCGGGACTCGGAGAGCCGGCGGCGCAGCGCGTCCTCGGCCGCCAGGGCCGGCTGGTCGGCCAGCCAGTCCTCCACCGTGCCGGAGACCGCGAGGTCGGCGCGCGGGAACGGGCCGGTCGCCTGCTCGCAGGCCTGCTGGAGCCGCGCCACCATGTCGCGCCGGGCGGCGGCGACCGCGACGCCGGAGGTCGCCATCTCGTCCTCCAGCGCGGACAGCCAGGCGTCGTCGCCGCGCCCGTCGCGCAGCAGGCGCCCGCGCTCGCGCAGCGCGTGCTCGTAACGGCTGAGCCGCCCGGCATGGGCGGGGTCGAAGCCGAACACCAGACGGTCCAGGAAGCGGCGGCGGCCGCTCGACCCCTCGACGAACAGGCGGTCCATCTGGGGCGTCAGCCAGGTCAGCGCGACATGCTCAGCAAGGGCCACCTGGCCGCGCACGGGATGGCCGTCGATCCGGACGAGGCGGCGTTCCGACGCGCCGTCGGCGGCGCCGTCCCGGCCGGTGCCGATATCGACCGGGCCGAACGGCGTCTCGACCCGGGCCGCGACCGCCCAGCCGCTGCCGCCGGGCGCCCCGATCCGCTCCACGTCGGCCAGGCGGGCGCGGCGCAGGCCGCGGCCGGGCGACAGGAAGCTGACGGCTTCCAGCAGGTTGGTCTTGCCGGCGCCGTTCGGCCCCGTCAGCACGACCGGGCGCGCGTCGGCGTTGAGCCGCGCGCCGTCATAGCAGCGGAACTGGGTCAGGGTCAGGCGCGTGACCGCCAGCCTGGGGGCGGGCGCGTCGCGCAAGGCCATCGGGCCTGACGACATGGGGACTGGCGGCATCGGAACTGGCGGCATCGAAACTCCAGCCATACCCGCGGCGCCGCCCGGACCCGTATCCGTACCCGGCCACGCCGCGAGGGCCGCGCTTCCCGCGCGGCCGCGCGTCAAACGCGCATCGGCATCAGAACATACAGGGCCGAACTGTCGGCCACATCCCGGACGATCGTGGGCGACGCGGCGTCGGCCATGGTGAAGCGGGCGCCGTCACCCTCGATCTGCTGAGTGATGTCCAATAGATAGCGAGAGTTGAAGCCGATTTCGAGGGGGGAGCTGTCATAACTGACCTCCAGCTCCTCGGTGGCGCTGCCGGCCTCGGGGCTGGTCGCCGACAGGGTCAGGTTGCCCCGGTCGATGCTGAGCTTGACCGCCCGGCTCTTCTCGGTCGAGATCGTCGCGACCCGGTCCACGGCGCTGGCGAAGACCCGGCTGTCCACCTCCAGCACCTTGTCGTTGCCGGTCGGGATCACCCGCTCGTAGTCGGGGAAGGTGCCGTCGATCAGCTTGGAAGTCACCGTCACGGAGTCGAAGCCGAAGCGGACCTTGGTCTCGGACAGGCTGACCTCGATCCGGTCGGCTGCCTCGTCGATCAGCTTGCGGATCTCCAGCACGGTCTTGCGCGGCACGATCACGCCGGGAATGCCGGACGCCCCGTCGGGCAGCGGGATCTCGACCCGGGCCAGCCGGTGGCCGTCGGTCGCGACCGCGCGCAGCACCGGCATCTCCGCCTCGCCGGCGCGGGACTTGGTGGCGTGCAGGTAGATGCCGTTGAGGTAGTAGCGGGTCTCCTCCGTGGAGATCGCGAAGCGGGTGCGGTCCACCAGGTTCCGCAGGTCGGAGGCGGCGAGGGTGAAACGGTGGGCCATGTCGCCGCCGGACATCTGGGGGAAGTCCTCGACCGGCAGGCAGCCCAGCTTGAAGTTGGAGCGGCCCGACCGCAGCGTCAGCAGCCCGTTGTCACCGGAGCTGTCCAGCTCCACCTGGCTGCCGTCGGGCAGCTTGCGGACGATGTCGTACAGGGTGTGGGCCGGCGCCGTGGTCGATCCCGGCTGGGCGATGTCGGCGGGAACGGATTCGACGATTTCCAGGTCCATGTCGGTCGCGGTCAGGGCCAGTTCGCCGTTCTCGGCCTTCAGCATGACGTTGGACAGGATGGGAATGGTGTTCCGGCGTTCCACCACGCTTTGAACATGCCCGAGGGAGCGGAGGAGGGCGGCTCGTTCGATCGTGATTTTCATGCTGATCCGCTGGTCTCGAGGGGCTTTAGCCGGTTCCGACAGGTGTGGCCGCTGCCGCGCGCACCCCGCCGGGTGCCGCGAAACGGGCGCCGACTATAGCACACGCGTGCGAAAAGCTAACGATTTCCGAACGGAATTCTCGGGCCGGATGCGGCGCCCGGAAAGGGCGCCGGGGGCCGGAAGCGGCGCCCGGAAAGGGCGCCGGGGGCCGCTCAGCCCTCAAGCATGCGGCGCAGAAGCTCCACGTCCTCGGCGAAGCTCTGGTCGGAGGTCCTCAGCTCCTCCACCTTGCGGACGGCGTGCATCACGGTGGTGTGGTCGCGGCCGCCGAACTTGCGGCCGATCTCCGGCAGGGAGCGGGCGGTGAGCTGCTTGGCCAGGTACATGGCGACCTGCCGGGGCCGGGCGACGGCGCGGGCGCGCCGGGCCGAATGCATGTCGGCGAGGCGGATGTTGTAATGCTCCGCCACCTTCTTCTGGATCTCGTCGATGGTGACGCGGCGGTCGTTGGCCCGGAGCAGGTCGTGCAGGACCTCCTGGGTCGATTCCAGCGTGATCGCCCGGCCGACCAGCTCGGCGTGGGCGACGATGCGGTTCAGCGCCCCTTCCAGCTCGCGGACGTTGGAGGTGATCTTGTGGGCCAGGAACTCCAGGACCTTGGAGTTGATCTGGACGTTCATCGACTCGGCCTTGGCCTGGAGGATGCCGAGCCGCAGCTCGTAGGTGGTCGGGTGTATGTCGGCGACCAGCCCCCAGCCGAGGCGGGAGCGCAGGCGCTCCTCCATCCCCTCCAGGTCGGACGGCGACTTGTCGGCGGAGATCACGACCTGGCGGTTCTGGTCGACCAGGGCGTTGAAGGTGTGGAAGAACTCCTCCTGGGTGCTGTCCTTGCCGCTGATGAACTGTACGTCGTCGATCATCAGCACGTCGACCGACCGGAACTGCTCCTTGAAGGCCATGGTGTCCTTGAAGCGGAGCGCCCGGATGAACTGGTACATGAACTTCTCGGCCGACAGGTACAGCACCCGGCGGTTGGGGTCCTTCTTGCGGATCTGCCAGGCGATGGCGTGCATCAGGTGGGTCTTGCCGAGGCCGACCCCGCCATAGAGGAACAGCGGGTTGAAGGTGACGGTCGCGGCGTCGGTGACCCGCCGGGCGGCGGCGTGAGCCAGCTCGTTCGGCTTGCCGACGACGAAATTCTCGAAGGTGAAGCGCGGGTCCAGGTGGGCGAAATGCTCGTCCCGGCCGTCCAGCCCGAGCTGGGCACCGGAGGTCGGCCGCTCCTCCTCGACCTCGTCGGAGGGAATCGGGACGGACAGGTCGCTCCCCATGTCGTCGTTGGCGGAGGCGCCGACATCCAGCCGGCTGGGCGCCACGACGATGTCCACCGACTGGACCCGCGGATTCTCGCCGGACCACAGGGCGCGGATCCGGTCCGCGTAGTGGGTCAGCACCCAGTCGCGCATGAACCGGGTCGGCACGGTGATGCGAACCTCGCCGCCCTTCAGCTCGCTGACGATGAGCGGCTTCAGCCAGCTCCGGTAGGCCGTCTCACCGACCTCGTCCTTGAGCCGACCGCTCACCCGCGCCCATTGCTGATCCAACGAACCGCCTACCGACAT